>JAGBSR010000176.1 GCA_017631745.1 Clostridia bacterium
CCTCGTCGATGGCACTGTTCATCTTTGTGTCAATGTAGCCCGGAGCTATGCAGTTGACGGTTATGCTACTGGGTCCCACCTCTTTGGCAAGAGCCTTGGTGAAACCGATAAGTGCAGATTTGCTGGCACTGTAATGCACCTCGCAGGAAGCCCCTGCGATACCCCACATAGAAGATATATTTATGATTCTGCCCCATTGATTAGCTATCATTGAGGGCAGGATTTCTTTTGTAAGAGCCATGGCGCTCATAAGGTTAATGTCGAAAAGCTCCTTAACTTTGCTGGCATCGGCAAGCTGAAAAAGTGTGAGATATGCCATGCCTGCATTGTTGACGAGCACATCAATCTTGCCGAAAGCTTTAAGTGCAGTTTCAGCAAGGACTTTCACTTCGTCACTGTTTCTAAGGTCTGCTTTTATGGGTACTGCTCTGACTTTGTAGCTCTCTTCAAGTTCAGCCTTTAATTTTAATGCATTTTCTTCTGAGGAGTTGTAGTGGATAGCTACATCGTAGCCATCTTTCGCAAACTCACGGCACATAGCCTCGCCGATACCGCCGCTTGCACCTGTTATAAGAACACTTTTATTCATATTCCACCTCTTATTTACCAACACAGAACTGTGAGAAAACTTCATCAACAACAGTTTCTTTTGCCTTTTTGCCTGTGAGCTCCTGAAGCTTGTCGATTGCTGTGTCGATGCAGACATTGACAGCATCCATAGTGATTCCGATTTCAAGGGCGGTGAGAGCTTCGTTTACACTTTCGAGAGCGCCGATGGTACTCGCGCGCTGACGCTCGGTTGTGAGCATAGCCTTTGAGGTGTCAATTTTATCTGTGCCGAGTACGCGCTCAATAGCTTTAGTAAGCTCGTCTTCGCCGTCGTGGGACATAGCGCTGATGAAAACCGTTTCTGCAAAGTTGTTTCTGATATATTCGATATCTGTCTTTGAGGGAAGGTCTGTCTTGTTGACAATAGCGATAACATCTCTGCCCTTGCAAAGCTCAAAGATTTCTCTGTCGCTGTTGTCAAGAGGAGCTGAGCCGTCAAATACCGCAAGGATAAGTCCCGCACGCTCAATTCTTGTTCTGGCTAAATCAACGCCGATGCTTTCAACTATATCGGCGCTTTCTCTGATGCCTGCGGTGTCAGCAAGACGAAGAATAACACTGCCGACTCGCACAGTCTCTTCAACTACATCACGGGTTGTGCCTGCGATGTTTGTTACAATTGAACGGCTGAAGCCTGAAAGCATATTCATAAGTGCGGACTTGCCTACATTGGGCTTGCCGACAATGGCTGTGTCAACACCGCTTGTGAGAGCTTTGCCTGCATCAAACTTTGACAGAAGTGCTGTCAGCTGAGATTTAACCCCTGTGAGGATTTCTCTTAAGTTGTCGTCGCTGATTTCGGGTATCTCTTCATCGGGATAGTCTACCCAGGCTGCCATATGGGCTGACGCGGAAATAAGCTTTGCACAAAGCTCGTCGGTTTTTCTGCTGAGGGCACCGTCAAGAGCTGTCATTGCAGCCTTCATACCCTGCTGACCCTGAGCTCCGATAAGTGACATAACAGCTTCGGCTTCGGATAAATCCATCTTGCCGTTGAGGAATGCTCTCTTGGTAAATTCGCCTGCTTCGGCAGGTCTTGCGCCTGCTGAAAGCACAGCGCGAAGCACCTGATTGGTTACAAACACACCGCCATGGCAGGAAATCTCCACCGTATCTTCGCCTGTATAGCTTCTGGGTGCACGGAAAACGAGAGCTACGCCCTCATCGATATCTTCACCGTCCAGGTGCACTCTGCCGTGAGCGGCAGTGTACCCCTTGAGACTAGAAAGTTTTTTGCCTGAAGTAGCATTGAAGGCTCTGTCGGCAACGGCAATTGCATCGTCACCTGATATTCTTATTACACCTATACCGCCGGCTGCGACGGGGGTGGAAATTGCAGCTATTGTATCTGACATAAGTTTCACCTCACAAAATCTATTGGCATTATACAATAATAATATTTATTTTGCAAGTGGATGTATATCGGGGTGGGGGGCTCCGTCGCCGTATACGGCGCGCGGATGCCGCAGGCATCCGCAGAAAGCACCTTTGGTGCTTTCACGGAGCCCCCTTGCACTGCGTGAAAGGCTTTGCAGGGGCGTATCAAAATTATCCGTATGCTTTAACGGCTTTTTCTTGACAAAATCTTATATAAATGGTATAGTTGTCTCGACTGTACAAATAATTAATTCTCGATAAAGAAAGAGGCAATTCTAATGGCAAGATATACAAAAGAGGACATTATCCGCATAACGAAAGAAGAAAATGTTGACTTTATCTGTTTGCAGTTCACCGATATTCTCGGCACACTCAAAAGTGTAAGCATAACTGCAAGCCAGCTTGAAAAGGCTCTCGGTAACGGTTGTATGTTTGACGGCTCATCAATTGACGGCTTTGTAAGAATTGAAGAGAGTGATATGAGACTTCATCCCGACCTTGACTCTTTTGTCATTCTTCCTTGGGATGAGATATCAGGCAAAACAGCAAGACTTATCTGCGATGTTTATAACGCTGACGGTACTCCCTTTGAGGGCGACCCCCGTTATGTGCTCAGAAGAGCTATCAAAAAGGCAGCTGATATGGGCTACACCTGTAACATCGGCCCCGAGTGTGAATTCTTCCTTTTCCATCTCGACGAGCACGGCAAACCCACAACCGAAACCTATGACCACGGCGGTTACTTTGATTTAGGCCCCGTTGACAGAGGCGAGAGATGCCGTAAGGATATCTGTCTTTGCCTTGAAAAGATGGGCTTTGAAATTGAAGCATCACACCACGAAAATGCAATTGCTCAGCACGAAATCGACTTCAAATATGATGAGATTCTCCGCACAGCTGACAATGTTATGACCTTTAAATATGTAGTTAAGAACCTTGCTAATCAGCACGGCCTTTATGCAACCTTTATGCCCAAGCCCATTTACGGTATCTGTGGCTCAGGTATGCATATTAACCTTTCACTTTTCAAGGGTAACGAAAATGTGTTCTGTGATGAAAGCGATGCTGCAGGCTTAAGTGCAGTTGCTTATAACTTTATCGCAGGTGTAATGCACCACATCAAGGCTATCACAGTAATCACAAACCCCATCGTTAACTCATATAAGAGACTTGTTCCCGGTTATGAGGCTCCCGTTTATATTGCATGGTCTGCTAAAAACAGAAGTCCCCTTGTTCGTATTCCTACAGCAAGAGGCACCGGTACAAGAATCGAGCTTCGTAACCCCGACCCCGCAGCTAACCCCTATCTTGTTATGGCTGCAGTGCTTCAGGCAGGTCTTGACGGTATCGAAAAGGGTATGACACCTCCGTCACCCAAGGATTCAAACATCTTCCACCTTACTCCCGATGAGAGAAAGGCTGAGGGTATCCATTCACTTCCCAAGACACTCTACGATGCAATCAGAGAGTTCAAATACAGCGACTTTGCAAAGATGGCAGTGGGCGAGCACGTTCACGGCAAATATGTTGAAGCAAAGATGGAAGAGTGGAAAGAATACAGCACAAGAGTTTCTCAGTGGGAAATCGATAAGTATTTAGGTAAATATTAATTTTTTCAGGGCAAGGAAATATCTCTTTGCCCTCTTTTATCCCGAAAATAAGGAGAAAACCAAAAAGATATGAGTTTTGAAATCAACCCCTATGCTTATAAGAGTATTTTTGCAGTACCTACAAGCGTAGTTGACGATAATATAAGACTTGCAAGCGTTTTACAGCTGAAGGTGCTTTTATATATGCTTCGTCACAGTGATGAAGATTTAAGCGGTGAGGCTGTATCGGTGGCACTTTCTATTGATAAGGCCGACGCAGAGGATGCAATGATTTTCTGGCAGGAAAGAGGCTTGCTTATAAGAAGTGACGAAGCAGCAAAGCCGATTCTTCATATAGAATCCACAACAGATATTACAATAGAAAAAGCAGAAGAGAAAACGGAAAAGCCTCAGAAAAAGGTCAGCGATATTCCTATTTCAAGACCAAGCCACGAGCAGATTGCTGCCCGCGTTCAGGAATGCAAGGAGTTTTCAGGTCTTTTTGCAGAAGCACAGGCGACTCTTGGCAAGACCATCGGCTACGACGGCCAATCGGTGCTCATTATGATGCACGACAGCTACGGCCTGCCCTTTGAGGTTATACTTATGGCGTTAGAGTATTCTGTCTCACATCAGAAAACCGGATTTTCATCTATTGCTAAGCTTGGCAAGTACTGGAGCGAGCAGGGTATAGATACTCTCGATGCGGCTATGGAATATATTGAAGAGCATAATATAGTCAATGAAACCTGGAATAAACTGCGCTCGCTGACAGATATAACAAACCGCACTCCCACTTCAAAGCAGAGAGATTATCTCGTTGCCTGGGTCAAGGAGTACGGCTATGACGAAAACATTATATATTATGCATATGAAGAATCCATTGACCGTACAGGTAAAATGAGTATGCCTTATATGGATAAGATAATCCGCAACTGGTATGAGCGCGGTGTAAAGACTCCCATGGATATACAGCGTGAGAAAGCTAAGTGGCAGGAAGAAAGAGATAAGAAGCTTCCGAAGCAAAAAGCCAACAAGCAAAAGACTCCCGCACTGCTTCAGGATGAGCCCTCATATGATGTAAGTGCATTTACCAAAAAGGGTATAGGACTCAAGTATAACAAAAACACTAAATAAGAAGGTGAAAATATGTCATACAAAAAAAGTGTGTATATAAAAGCCAAGGAAATACTCGCTCAGAGAAAAGCTGCAGCTGAAAGAGAAGCTGAAATGAGACACTCGGCGGCAGTTGTACTCTGCCCGGAAATATTGAACATAGAAAGAGAAATGGCATCTCACGGTGCCGATGTTGTTAAGGCTGTGGGTATGGGTGCCGATGTGACGGAATATATCAGAAATCTCTCCGAGGCAAATCTCAAAGCTCAGGCAAAAAGAAAAGAGCTTCTTAAAAGTGTCGGTTTCCCCGAGGATTATCTCGATGTGAAATACACCTGTGAGATGTGCAAGGATACAGGCTATAACAATGAGTTTTACTGCCAGTGCTACAGAAAGCTTATAAGAGATGTTGCAAGAGAAAACCTCGGTGTCAACTCACCTGTTAAAAAGTGTACCTTTGATTCTTTCCGTGTTGACAGATACCCGGATGTTATCGACGGTGTTATCGGTATCAATCAGCGCGAGCATATGAAGAGTGTTTATCAGTACTGCATGGATTATGCCGAAAACTTCACCCCCGATTCCCAAGGCTTGTTTATGTACGGCAAAACAGGTCTCGGCAAGACACATCTCTCACTTGCAATTGCCAACGAGGTTATAAACAGAGGTTACGATGTTTATTACGGCAGTGTACAGACTATAATGGACAAGCTTGAGGCTGAGCACTTCGGCAGACTGCCCCGAGAAGACAGCATTAAAGACGATGTTCTTGAGTGTGACCTTCTTATTATAGATGACCTTGGTACAGAGTTTACAACACAGTTTACCAACGCTGAGCTTTATAACATTATCAATAGCAGAATTCTTTCGTCGCTTCCGACTGTTATCAGCACCAATCTTTCTATTGAAGAGGTGGCTGAGAGATATTCGCAGAGGGTTGCATCGAGAATTATCGGTGCAAGTATGTCGGTTTATTTCTGTGGCAAAGACATCAGACAAATGGAATAACAAAAGTTTTGGTCAAGCTTTTACAAAAGCTTGCGGGGCATCGTTGCCGAAGTGCCGCCGGTGGCGGATGAAACGAGGCGACGATGGCGCGGCGGTCAAAATTCATGGGCGCTTCAAGCCGTAATGAATTTTGGGAACCGCAAGAGGGAGGGGCGAAGCCCTGCCATAAGAAACAGATATTAAAGCGGCTCGTAAGAGTCGCTTTTTTAGTTAGGAGTTAGGAATGAGGAGTTAGGAGTTACTGACGAAGAGAGTAGTGCTTGCTATACAATATAGTATATATATAATGGTAACGCGCCGCACCTAAGGCTAGTCGGTGACGTCAAACCCGCCACTTGCAGTCAGCGGTATGCGGCTCCGCACGAGCTTCGCTCGGACAAGAGCGCAACGCGCCCTTGCAAATCGCAATGCGATTTGGCGGAGCCGCCTGCACCATCCGATTTACTTAAGATATCACCTTAATACCAGATGAAACACATATCCCACATATAGATAAAAGAATATGAAAGTGCGATCGAACACAATATATAGTGTCCAATATGCGCCCACACACAAAAACGCCCGGCTGAGTATATACAAAGAGATAGATATAGTTAAAAATGCACAAAAAAGTTTGTAAAAAGTGTTGACAAAAGGGGTTTGAGGTGATAATATATACGAGCTCTCAAGGGAAGACCCGGAAGGAGCGAGAAAAAAGTCAATAAAGAATGAA
>JAGBSR010000177.1 GCA_017631745.1 Clostridia bacterium
ATCGGTCTTGAAGTCGAGAGCTGAGAAGCTGTCGTCGAAGATATATACATCTGCATTTCTCACAAGAGCTCTTGCAATACAGAGTCTCTGTTTCTGACCGCCTGAGAGATTGGTACCGCTCTGGCTTATCATTGAGTCCATACCCGCAGGAAGCTTGTCCACAAATTCGGCACTCTGTGAAATTTCAAGAGCGCGTCTGAGCTGTTCCTCAGTGGCATTTTCATCACCGTAAAGGAGATTTTCTCTTACACTGCCGCTGAAAAGCAATGCCTTCTGAGGCACAAAAGCAATGTCTCTGTGGAATTCGTCCTGATTCAGATTTCTGATATCTTTACCACCGAAGAGTATCTGACCCTCGTTGACATCATAAAATCTCATTATAAGATTTGCAACAGTTGACTTACCGCTGCCTGTTGAGCCGATAAATGCTGTTACCTTGCCCTTTTCAGCTGCGAAGGAAATATCGCTGAGCACATAGTTTTCTGCCTCAGTGTAGCCGAATGATACGTTTCTGAATTCAACTGTGCCTCTTAAAGCTTCGTCAACCTTTTCAGCTGTTTCAGGATCTTTTACTGAAGGCTCGATGTTAAGCACTTCGGTAATACGGACGGCGGAAATCTTAGCTCTGGGTACAATAACAAACATAGCAGCTGTCATTGTTACGGCAGAAACAATCATAACCATATAAATTACAAATGCCTGCAGATCGCCGATAGCCGAAAGAAGCTTATCAGCCTCTGCCACGGGATCCATTTTGTCAAAGTTATTTGCAGCAACGAGAATAAGGCAGTCGAGGGCTATGATGACAAGCACGATACATATAGGAATAAGCACAGCCATCATTCTCTGGAACTTAAGAGTGAGCCCTGAAAGAGCTTCGTTTCTTTCGTCAAAGCGGGCATCCTCTTTTTCACTGCGGTTAAATGCTCTTATTACTCTTATACCGCTGAGCTTCTCTCTGATAAAACGGTTAACCGAGTCCACGAGCTTTTGTCTTTTTCTGAAAATGGGAATTACAAATCTGATTACAAGAGCAGCAATTACACCGATAATGGGAATAACCGCGAAAATAATTGTAGCAAGCTTAGGATTAAGAATAAAAGACATTATAACGCCGCCCACGAGCATAATGGGCACTGAGATAATCATACGAAGAGAGGTAAGCACAAAATCCTGAATGACTCTGACATCGTTGGTACAGCGAGTGATAAGCGAGGGAGTACCGATTTTATCAATATCTCTCTGAGACAAATCCTCAACCTTAAGGAAAATTTCTCTGCGAAGACGTTTGCCGTAAAGAGCTGAGGTCTTGCTTGAGAAATAGCTGTTACCCACAGATATAGCCACGCCTAAAGCCGAAATGCCCATCATAACAAGACCCACTGATTTGATATAGCCTATATCCTGCTTAGCTATGCCGTTATTGATAATAGAAGACATCAGCATAGGCAGAGTAAGGTTACTCAGCTGTGATAATACCGCAAAAATCATTGCCGCTATTACGGGCTTTTTTATATGTTTTAAATGCTTAAGTAACTGTTTCAAAGTATAACCCTCCTGAAAAATAAGCATAAAATGTCAATTATGTATCAGTATAGCAAATCAATATGAACAATGTGTAAACCAACGATAAAAAAGACTATGCATATATAGTAATATTGTTATATTCTTGTTTACTTTATATCTTAGCTTTGGTATAATTAAAAAAAACTGTAAAAAGGTGATGAATATGTCAGAAAATAAACCCTTACATATACACTCATACAAGCCGACAGGCTTCATTGGCGAATATCAGAAGCTCATAAAAGATGCAGTTATCCCCTATCAGTATTCGGTATTGTGCGACGAGGCTCAAGACACGGAAAAGAGCCATGTTATAGCCAACTTCATAAATGCCGGCAAGGCTCTTCGGGGCGAGGACACTGCCGACGGCTTTTACGGTATGGTTTTTCAGGACAGCGACGCTGCAAAGTGGCTCGAGGCTGTGGGATATTCACTTGCAGTTTTCCCTGACAAAGGCCTTGAAAAGACTGCCGATGAGCTTATTGATATCATCGCTCAGGCCCAGGACTCCGACGGCTATCTGAACACCTATTACACAATTAAGGATAAAGATAAGCGCTGGACCAACATCCTCGAGGGTCACGAGCTTTATTGCAGTGGGCATATGATTGAAGCGGCTATCGCATACTTTGAGGGTACGGGTAAGGATAAGCTGCTTAAGGTAATGGAGAAAAACGCCGAGCATATCTATGATGTATTTATTTCGGGCGGTCATAAGGGCTATCCGGGTCACCCCGAAATAGAGCTTGCGCTTCTGAGATTATATGACGTGACAAAAAATGAAAAGTGCCTTCAGCTTGCAAAACACTTCATTGATATAAGAGGCGTTGACCCTCACTATTATGAAAAAGAAAGACAGAGCCGTAATTGGACAGTGTGGAACGGCGACGGCAAAAATCACCACTATCAGCAAAGCTATGCGCCCGTAAAACAGCAAAAAAATGCCGACGGACACAGTGTAAGAGCAGTTTATCTCTATACGGCTATGGCTGATCTCGCATCAAAAACAGACGATACCGAGCTTTATGAGGCCTGCAAAAACCTCTGTGGCAGTATTGTCAATAAGCGAATGTATGTTACGGGAGGCATCGGATCAACGGCTCACGGCGAGGCTTTTACTGTGGACTATAATCTGCCCTCGGACACAGTTTATGCCGAAACCTGCGCATCAATCGGTCTGATGTTCTTTATGAGCAAGATGCTCTCTAACGAAATCAAAAGCGAATATTCCGACATTATGGAGCTGGCTTTTTACAACACCGTGCTTGCAGGTATGCAGAAAGACGGTAAGCGCTTCTTCTATGTAAACCCTCTTGAGGTTATTCCGGGCATAAGCGGTGAAGCCGTGACTCACAGACACGCCCTGCCGCAAAGGCCCAAATGGTACACCTGCGCTTGTTGCCCGCCCAATGTTGCAAGACTTATCTCATCCTTCGGCAAATATGCCTACAGCGAAAAGGACGACACGGCATACTGCCATATGTTTGCAAGCGGTGAGGCTGCTTTTGCAAACGGTATGAAGTTCACCTGCGATACAGATTATCCCTATGATTTTGAAGTCAGCTTCAAAATTGAAAAGGGCGGCAAACTTGCAGTGAGAATTCCCGGTTGGGCAAATGGCAGTTATGCGGTTTATGTCAACAACTTCCCGAGAGATGTCGCCTATGAAAACGGTTATATCTATATCAGTGCCGATGACGGGGACAATATCAAGCTTAAACTTCAGGATAAAATCAATGTCATTTATCCCAGCGTTAAGATACCCGACCTCAGCGGTACAGTTGCGATATCAAGAGGTCCCTTGGTTTACTGCTTTGAGGGAATTGATAATAACGGCAGTGTACTTGACTTAAGACTTGACAACAAGGGTAGCTTTAAGGCTGTAGATATTACTGACGAAGTTTTAGGGCAGACGGTGATGATTGAGGCTGAGGGTGTGAGAGTCCGTGACAGTGGCGGTCTGTACTCTTTCAGCGAGCCTGAATGTGAAAATGTGAGCATACGCGCTGTGCCGTATTATCTGTGGGGCAACAGAGGCGAGAATGAGATGAGAGTGTGGATACCTAAAAAGTAAAATCGGCGCGTTTTGGTCACTTTTGGGCGCCAGCAAAAGTGACGCCTCGCGGCGAGCGAAATGCCACCCAACAAGAGCGATATGAATATAAAACACCAAACCGTAATAAAATTAAGGCGAGTAGGTTAGTTCCTGCTCGCCTTTTTCATTTTTTGATTGTGGCAGGGCTCCGCCCCGCACCCTGCAAGCTTTTGTAAAAGCTTGACCAAAACTTTTGTTATTCTTACTTCAAAAATTTCTCGATGAATTCATCCATCTTATTTTCACAAGCCTCTTTATCTATAAGATAACTCTCGCCGTGGTCCGCACCCTCAACAATAAGTTTATCTTTATAAGGCGCCGAACAGGCATCAAAAAGCTGATGCACCATATATGTTGGCACAAACTTGTCCTTGCCGCCGTGGATAAACAGCATAGGTATCTGCGCTCTGCTTACCGCCTCAAGGGCGTTGGTGTCTTTCTGAAAATCATAGCCTGCACGCATTTTATTGTATTTGCACATAATGGGAATTATCGGATTTTTCGGCATACCTAAACTTTCGAGCTTGTATGTAAACTCATCAAGTGCACTTGTGAAACCGCAGTCCGCAATAGTAAATCGCACATTTTCAGGGAGCTTATCATTACCCGTCATAAGCATAACCGTTGCACTGCCCATAGATATGCCGTGAAGAATAATATCAATATCACTGCCAAAGGTCTCATTAAGATAACCAAGCCACTGAAGCGAATCTCTTGACTCAAAAGAGCTGAAGCCCACATACTTGCCCTCACTCTCGCCTGCACCCTGATGATCAACGAAAAACATATTAAAGCCTAACTCATCAACATAATGCTTGGCATAATAGCACCACTCAGGCTTACCCTTGTTTCTGTAACCGTGTGAGCAGAAAACATAAACCTTGCTTTCTTTCTTCGGCTTCATAAGGTAAGCGGTAAGCTTGTTTCCGTCGGCATTAACTATATGGTGTCTCTCATAGCCGTACTCTTCAAGCCACTCAATATTTTTTTGTCTCATCTGCTCCTTGCCGTCAATGGGCTTGGACTCGCTCATTCTCTTTCCCAATGCCTCAGGGATTTTAAAATCAGCATAAATGAGTGCTCTGTATATCCACTCGTTAGCTGCAACAGCTGTCGCAGCGCCAAGTGCAAGGGTACCGCCTAAAAATAAAAGGGATTTTTTCATTGTGATTCTCCTTTGCACAATAAATAAATCAGAAGTGAATGGTTGCTTCGCGGCTGATATGAATTGACCTTCGGTCATAAATTGGCTATGCCACGAATTGCCTGCGGCATGAATTGAAGCTGATGCTTCATTAACTCCCAACTCCTCACTTCTAACTCTTAACTTAAAAAAAGGGCCGTCATAAGACAGCCCTTAATTTTTTAATGTCAGCTTACGAATTAAGCGTATGTAATTTCGTAAGTAGCGTCCATTGAACCTTCAAGGTTGATTGTAGCCTTGATGGGGCCAGCCTTACCTGTACCGAAACCGCCAAGAGGAAGAATCTGAACAAGCTTAACAAGTCTGCCCTGACCGTCTACAGTTGCTTCAACAGTAGCACCGGGATAATCGAGACCTGCTTCTGAGATTTTGATGGGACCAAGATCAAGACCACCGAGGTTGAGGGGATCCATAGCACCCTTGTGGAACTCGGGTTCTGATGTGTTCTGTGTGCCGTCGAAGTTTGATGACTCAGCAACGAACTTGATCTTCATTGTGTAACCGCCGTCTGCATTAGCTGTAGCTGAAGCTTCTGCGATACCAGCAGCCTGAATGTTAGCATCTCTGCCGCCGGGGATGATTCTGTCAGCTGTCTTGTTGCCGTCAGCATCTACACCGTTTGTGAATGTGTATGTGTTTTCTGTTGTGCCTGTGAAGCCTTCAACAACAGGGTTTACAATTGCTGCTACAGGGCCGGGAAGATCCTTAACCTGGATAGCGATTGTTTCTGTCTTCTTTTCTGTTGCGTTACCTGTGTAAGCCTTGAAGTCGTTTACAGCCTTGTTGTAAGCTGCAGCGATTTCTTCTTTTGTTGAGGGAACTGCTGATGAACCGCTATCGCCTGCGGGAGCATCTGCTTCGGGAGCGTCTGCTTCAGGAGCATCGGGAGTAGCAGGTGTTGAGGGCTGTGTAGCCTGAGGCTGAGTTGCCTGAGGCTGTGTAGCCTGAGGCTGCTGAACTGCGCCTGCATTTACAGCTGCGCCGCCGTTTACTTCTACTGTGTCGCCGATTTCAATTTTGATGCCTTTTGATGCGCCAAGACCGTAGCCGCTTAAGAAAACGATAAGAGCTACAAGGATAATAGCAACAACCTTAATTTCTTTTTTCATGGTTATAATAACCCCTTTCAAAAATTTTGCGTTCTTACTA
>JAGBSR010000178.1 GCA_017631745.1 Clostridia bacterium
ATTTTGAAGGGCTTCTTTCCGTAATAGTTGATTATAACTGTTATGGTGATTAAAACGGTATTTTCAATATTAACACTCCTTTCCTTTGTGTTATGATTATATTATACATATCTAAAGTCCGAATATTTGGAGTTTGGTAGTAAAACAAGAAAAAATCATCGTCTTTTTGGTTACTTTTTGGACGATAGCAAAAAGTAACGCCTGCCCGACGAGGGTATATAATAAGACCTGCCCATTACGGACAGGTCTTTTCAACTTTATCTTTATATTCAAACTGATACTTATTAACAATGGTGTCAACCAATTCGTGTTCTCTGAAAATCGAATAACCGAGATTTATGCTCAGTGCATTTTTTCTTTTAATCTTAATACAGGGACTGAAAGAAAAGGGTATAAAAAAGACAGAAAAGAGAGCAAAAGACCACGCCTTTGTTATTGCTGCGAAAATGCAGATGGCGACAATTGTGGCACAGGGAATAAGATAAAATTTGATACTCTTTTTTATGTCGCGGATATCCGCCATTAAATATGTCTTGAATTTCAGATCTTTTCTGGATTCAGTTTCATAATAAGGAAAGCCTATTTCAACACCCGAAAACTTACATACCTCCACTCTGTCAGGAAATATTCGTAGAGTATGAGTTATGCGGTAATGATGGCGAAAGATTGTGATTTTCTTCGAAAATAAAGCATCAAGCACTAATTCAAGGATAGTTATTAAAAAAAGAAAACTCTTATCTGTGGTGCGGATCACATATTCGTGGCCTGAGCCGTGTTCAGTTTTGATTCTTGCCATAGTTACACCTGTCTTTATAAAAAGGGCTGTCAGTATTTATTTTTACGGACAGCCCTATCTATTTAAATTTTTTCTCGCTCGCCGCGGGGCATACTTTTTGCTATCGCGCAAAAAGTATCAAAAACGCGAACTTACTTATTCCTTAGGGAAGATCTTCCTCATTTGCAAGGTTGTGCCATACATTCTGCACATCATCATTATCCTCAAGCATCTCAAGAAGCTTGCCCATACACTTGAGATCATCCTCACTTGTGAGTGCTGTCTCTGTGGTGGGGATGTATTCTACCTCGGCGGATACAAACTTGTAACCCTTAGCCTCAAGGTCGTCGCGTACAGCACCTAAATCGTTGGGCTCTGTGCGAACTACAAATACATCTTCGTCGTCTGTGAGGAAGTCAACTGCACCTGCTTCAAGTGCATCTTCCATAAGCTTTTCTTCGTCTGTGTCTTCCTGCTCGATAACGATTACACCGTAACGCTCAAACATAAATGATACACAGCCCTGCTGACCCATATTGCCCTTATTCTTGTCGAAATAGTGGCGCATTTCGCCTGCTGTACGGTTACGGTTGTCGGTAAGAGTCTCAACGATAACTGCGATACCTGAGGGGCCGTAGCCTTCATACATAATCTCTTCGTAGTTGTTGCCGCCTGCTTCGCCGCTTGCCTTTTTGATAATTCTTTCGATGTTGTCGTTGGGCACATTGTTAGCCTTAGCCTTAGCGATAACGTCTTTAAGCTTTGAGTTTGATGCGGGGTCGGGACCGCCGTCACGAACTGCAACAGAGATTTCTCTGCCTATTTTAGTGAAGACCTTAGCTCTTGCGCCGTCAGTCTTTTCTTTCTTTCTTTTGATGGTACTCCATTTTGAATGGCCTGACATTGATTTCACCAATCTTTCTAATATTTTTACAGTTATATAATGTAGCACTTTTTTGCGATTTTGTCAAGACAGAGAGATATAGCATCATTGTCTTTTTGGACGGCATAAAAAAGTAACGAGACAAATTTAAAGCGGACAGATTAATCTCTATCCGCCTTGTTGAATTAAAGTGTAATTTTAAAAGTAATACCCGTTGTGCCAGAAGTGAACACCTTAATCTTACCCTTGTGTCTGTGCACAATAGCCTGAGCAATGGATAATCCTATGCCGTAACCGCCGGTCTTAGTGTCTCTTGCTCGTGAAGAGTCAGCTCTGTAGAAACGGTCAAAGAGTCGAGACACACTGTTGGGGTCAACATATTCGCAGGTGTTATAGCTCTCAATGATGATATTTTTGCCTGACTTGTAAAGGTTTAACTTGATGTATCCACACTCGTCGGTGTATTTGATAGCATTGTCGCAAAGTATGGTTACAAGCTGTCTGATTTCAGCCTCGTTGCCGTAGTAGAAAATATCATCAGTGGCAGAGTAAGAAAAGTTTTTATTTAACACTGCCGCATTTGTTTCAAAGTTTGATGCCGTATCAAGAAAAGCTGATGAAATATTGAAGTTGCTTCTGCTTTTTTCATCCTGCATTTCGTTGAGCTTTGAGAGCTCGACTAAGTTTTTAACCAGGTGGCTGAGTCTGGTGGTCTGATTTTTAATGCTTGTTGTCCACTCGTTTTCACCCTCGCACATTTCAAGCACCTCTGCGTTGGCGGCAATGATGGTCAGGGGCGTTTTCAGCTCGTGGCTCGCGTCAGTGATGAACTGCTTTTGCTTTTCAATACTGTCTGCTACGGGCCGCATAGCTTTTTTAGACAGCCAATAAACCAATATTGCAAGCACACTGATTGTAATAAGGCTGACAAACATAGATATAAACGCCAGAGCAAGACATCGGGCGAGATCATGCTGCAAATCAAGGAAGATAATCATTGACTTATTGCCGTCGGTGGTATAGTAATATCGGTAAACATCGATAACACCGAAGCCGGGCTTGTTTTCCTTATATACTGCGTGGGCGTATTCCAATGCCTTTGTATTATCTACAGCGGCAATATGTTCGGTTGAAATTTTTGTTACAAGGTTATCTTTGAGCTCAACTACAAAATATCTTGTGGAATAGGGCGTTTCTATATAAAGATGCATTTCTCCGAAGGGATTGAAGAAATTGGTGTTTTGCTCAATATATGAGTTAGGTAAAACGCCGCCGTTGCTTTCGATGGTTCTGAGTATACTGCGTATATCCATATCCATCTGAGAAATATTGATAAGGTTCACTGCGAATGACTGCACCAACACAAGAGATGTAAGAGCGAACATAGCAATAGCCATAAATCTTCTCTGCAGTTTTTTCAGCATCTGATTTTTCGGCAGAGTACAAAGCCTCTGCTTCCCCTTTCCTTTGTTTTTAAGGTGTTTCTTCAAGGGTGTAGCCTACACCTCTTACAGCTTTTATTTCAAGCTTTGCACCGAGGTTTGAAAGCTTCTTGCGAAGATATGAGATGTATACCCATACAACATTTATTTCAGCTTCAGTCTCATAACCCCATATTCTTTCCATAAACTGCTCTGTAGAAATGAGTCTGCCGGGATTTGACATAAGCATTTCCATCATCTGAAATTCCTTGTTGCCAAGGCGTAGGGCATTGTCGCCGACACTAAGCTCAAAGGTTTCTCTGTTGAGAGAAAGATTGCCGGATGTGAGCAGATTAGGTGAAAATTCAGATTTTCTTCGGGTTATAGCTCTGATTCTTGCAAGCAGCTCACCCATTGAAAATGGCTTTGTCAGGTAATCGTCGGCACCCATATCAAGGCCGAGTATTCTGTCTTCAACCTCGGCTTTGGCAGTGAGCATAAGCACAGGTGTAGAAATTCCGCTTTCACGAAGTTCTTTAAGTACCTCAAGACCGTTTTTCTTGGGCATCATTATGTCAAGGATAATGCCGTCATAGTTTTCGCAAAGACCGTAATCAAGAGCATCCTGACCGTTGAAAACAGCATCGACGGAGTAGTTGTTATGTTTAAGAATGGCACAAAGAGCCTTTGATAATTCTTTTTCATCTTCTGCTAATAAAAGTCTCATAAATACCTCCTGAAACAGAGAACTGATATTATTATATCTCATTGAAAAAAATATTTCAATCAGAGTAATGGGAATCTTATGGAAATATAATATTATTTCAACTTTAAATAAACTAAAAACCGCAGAAATTTCGTGAAAAAATCTGCGGTAAAATATTAATCATCTTTTGTTTCGTTGTTTTCTTCTTCCTCTTCTTCTTCTTCGGAC
>JAGBSR010000179.1 GCA_017631745.1 Clostridia bacterium
AAACAACTTAAAAATCAGTCTGAAATTTCACTGACTCCAAATATTCGTAGTCAATTAAATGCTAAAAAAATTATATTGTATTTTTTTGTCGATTGCCTTGACAAGTCTGAAAATCGCAAATAGAATGAAATTATAACGAACATTTGTTCTGTTTCGGTCGAACAAAACTATCAGAAGTCTTAAGGAGGTTTTAAAATGAGAGAAAAATTATCCAACAGTTTCACTGCAGCCGACTATGAAAATGCAGCTCTCGCTTTCAGCTTATGGCAAGGTACACAGCACGAAACTGTTGACGAATATCTGCTGAGAAAAAGAAAAATTGAGCTTAACTGTCTTGTGAAAAAAGTGATAAGCAACGAACTCAGCGACCTTGACAGAGAAATAGTCAGGCTTCATTGGTACAACGGCAACAGCATCACAGATACGGCTAAGGTTTTAGGCATCGACCGCAGTAAAGTTAGCAGGCGACTTGATAAAATCAACGATACTATCTATGATAAGCTCAAATATGCTATGGAGTACCGATACGGCAGAGATTATTCCGCATCAGTGAAAATGATAATCAAAAACAAAGATGCTCTCTGTCTTGTTTCCGAGGACCTGTCCTCCCCTTGCAAGCGTATCAGAAATCTGAGAGTCACTCAGGGATTCACCCTCGAGGATGCTCAGACTATGACGGGGATTGATGTCAAAAAGCTCGATGAAATGGAAAAAGGCAATAGAGATATTTCAGTCAGAGATGTCGTGCGCATCGCAACCGCTTTCAAAGCAAGCGGTGACTATATCATTTTCGGCTCAGACAAAGGAGGCACTGCACATGGATTTATCAATTAACGAGCTTTATGAACAGTATGAAAAAAGCATCGCCCTGCAAAGCGACATCATCGCCTCCTGCCGTCGGGACTTAGACAGAGCGAGAAAGGCAAGAAAAAACATCCTTGCGGCAGAAATTCACCGCAACTTAAGAATACTTTACGATGAAAAACTCGAGCTTATGGCAAATGCACACGAGCTGAGAAAATACATAGAAACAACACAGAATTAATTCGGATTTCGGAATTGCGTATAAGATTGATAAAGCAGACACCTTCGTGCCGCACAGTCAAGTTGATAAACTTTCTTTAATTTCAAGCGGCACAAAAATTCAACACCCATCTTTAACGAAACGGCAAAGGTGGGTGTTGTTTTATTTATACATTTGTTATTTCAGAGCTGAGTTTATAATTACTGCTCGTTCCCGTGAAATTTACATTTTCTGATTTTTCTTAATATCAAACCAGAATTCAACGCCGTCGGTTTTATTTTCAACGCCATACTTCTCTCCTGTCATTTCCTGAATGGTTGAAACGAAGGAAAGTCCGAGACCGAACCTGCCCTCTTCTCTCGAGTGGGCCTTATCAGCTCTGTAAAAGCTCTGCCATATATTTTCGATATCGGTACCGGGTATGGGTTTACCTGTATTGAAAACTCTGACACGGTAGCTCTTGCCTGTATCTTCGGCAGTGACTCTGATAATTTTTTCGTTATCTATATGGCTGATTGCATTGGAGAGATAGTTAATGAAGATGTTTTCCATCATCATAACATCGCTGTAGCAGTTGAATTTCGGGTCGATGTCACAGATATATTCAATGCCTTTATTCTTCATTTGCATCCTGTGCATTTCAGTCCACTCTTCGGTTATTTCCTTAAGATTGAACACACTACTGTAAACCTTATATGCACCTGAGCTGAGCTTCATATATTCCATAAGGCGTACAATAAGATTATTCATTTTATCAGCTTCATCGATGATAATATCGCAGTACTCCTCAGTGTTGTCGGCACCGATGCCCATTTTCATACCCTCGGCATAGCCCTTGATAATAGCAATAGGAGTTTTCAGCTCGTGAGAAACATTTGAGATGAAGCTCTTTCTTATTTTTTCCTGACGGCGCTCATAAAGGATATCTGTTTCAAGCTGTTTATTTTCGCTCTGCAGCTTACCCAGAGCACTGCTGAGTGAGCTTCCGAGAGTGTTTATACTTGCGCTGAGCTCGTTGAGGTCATTAATCTCGTACTTGGGACATTTTACGCTGAAATCCATGTTCGCCATACGCTTTGTTGTGTCTATCATATTGCGCAGCGGCAAGAAAACCATAAAACCAATGCGTATCGAGAGAGAAACAATCATCACCATAATAATAAGACAAATATAAAAGAACACCATACCTGCAATTTCAGCATTTTCTTTTATATTATCTAAAGAGTAGTAAATTTCAAGAGCCATATCATCAAAGAAACAACCGTATACAATATACTGAGCTGTTGCAAAATACTCCTGACGGATTTCGAAGTAGCTTCCGTCTACATTTTCCGTGCGCTGAAGAATCTTCATAATACGGGCTTTAAGGTCAGTCGGCTCATCTTCGTTGTAATCAAGATCGTTATAATGTGTTGCATAAAAAAGGGTATCACGAGGTTTGTATATTTCTATATAAAAGTTTCGGTTTGTCTCTATATCATAAAGTTCTTTTGCATAATTTTTGCTGTCGAAATCAATTACAGAAATATCTTTATAAGCTTCATGCATTCTGTATTTTGCAGCTGAAAGAAAAATATCATCCATAAAAACAAACTGCACAACAGAAAATATGGCAATACACAGCAAAACAGTACCCACCGTAATCAGTGAGTACTTTTTATTGAGTTCAGATCTGTTTTTCAGTTTCTTTTTCATCAGTTTTCCTCGATTTTATAACCGATACCGTATACGGTTTTAAGGTGTTTATTGCCCCATTCTCCGAGCTTTGTTCTCAGCCTTGCTACATGAGAGTCAACTGTTCTGATATCGCCTGAGAAATCAAAGCCCCATATGCTGTCAAGAAGCTGTTCTCTGCTGAAAACTCTGCCGGGTGACTCAAGAAATTTCTTAAGGATTTTATATTCTTTAAGAGTCAGCTCAACCTCTTTGCCCTCAAGGCGCACCTCGTGAGCCTCGTCATTGAAAACAAGTTCGCTGATTTCTTTTTCGTTCTGCGATGCACCTCCTGCGTTGGCGCGTCTGAGCAAAGCTTCGACTCTTTTAACGAGTACCCCCGGGCTGAAGGGCTTGGTAACATAGTCATCGGCACCGTTTTCATAGCCTGTGAGAATATCAAATTCCTCACTTCTTGCCGTGAGCATAATTACAGGAACATCTGAAATCTCGCGTATCTTTCTGCAGACCTCCCAACCGTTAAGTCCGGGCATCATAATATCAAGAATAAGCAGACTTATATCGCTTTTATTTTCACAAAAGAGACTGTAAGCCTCGTCGCCGTCTTCGGCTTCAAGAACCTCATAGCCTGACTTTTCAAGGAAACCGCCAACGAGCTTTCTTATTTTCTGTTCGTCATCCGCAACGATAATTTTCTCCATAACTTGCACCTCTTTTTAAACATATCGGTAACTGATTATTATGATACAACCATAATTTTGTCTTATTTTGATTAATGTTTTAACTTTTTGCAACAAGATGTTGTTATTTTCGTTCTAATTATAGCAATTTAATATACGAGTGTCAACATTTTAATTTTGCGCTTTTATAATGATGCATCCATATCAATTATAGAAGGGCTCGACTCTCGCCTACCGGCTCGGTCGGTGCTTCTGCTTCGCAGAGGTCTCCACAGGAGACCCGCATTCTCGCCTGTCGGCTCGGTCGGTGCTTCTGCTTCGCAGAGGTCTCCACAGGAGACCCGCATTCTCGCCTGCCGGCTCGGTCGGTGCTTCTGCTTCGCAGAGGTCT
>JAGBSR010000180.1 GCA_017631745.1 Clostridia bacterium
ATCGAACTGATTATATCAGAAATTAACAGCAATATCAACACTCCCACGGCGGGATAAAACTAAAAGAGACGCGAGTTTTACCCGCGTCCCAACATTAATAATTCTTTTGTTGCAGGGATATGCCCTTTTCCTCTTGTGGTTCCCTAAATTCATTACGGCACCATGGCCTATGAATTTTGACCACTGCGCCATCATCGCCTCGCTTTATCCGCCACTGGTGGCACTTCGGCGACGATGCCCCGCAAGCTTTTGTAAAAGCTTGACCAAAACTTTACATCCTGTTTATTTTCCGCTTTTACTCATAACCTCAATCATATCCTTCATTGCATCAACAGGGTTTCTGCCCTTAAGGCGGAAAACAATATAGGGCTGTGCACCTGCCGCTTTCACCATACCCTTACCCGACAAATTGCCTGCAATGGCAACTATCCTCTCAGGAGGCAGCTCGTTGAGATAAGCAATGATGCTATCCTTGTCCTGCTTGATTTCATATATGCCAAGACCTGCCGCATAAGCTCTGAGCAACGCCACATCAATAAGGCCCTTGACAGACTTGGGCGGCTCACCGAAACGGTCGATAAACTCATCCATTACGTCCATAGCATCCTCGCCCGTTTCAATTTCGGCAATACGCTTATACATAAAGATTCTGTTCTTCACCGAATCAATATAGTCCTCGGGTATGTGAGCATCAACACTGATGTCGATAACACACTCACGCTTTTCTTTTACCTCTTCGCCGGTCTTTTCTTCTTCAATAGCCTCGCCCAAAAGCTGAAGATACATATCATAGCCAACGGCTTCCATATGTCCGTGCTGCTGTGAGCCGAGAATATTGCCTGCACCTCTTATTTCAAGGTCGCGCTGTGCAATTCTGAAACCTGCACCGAATTCCGTGAATTCTCTTACGGCGGCGAGTCGTCGCTGAGCAATCTCAGGCAGAGCCTTTCTGTCGTTATAGGTAAAATATGCAAAGGCTCGTCTCTGACTTCTGCCCACTCGGCCTCTTATCTGATGAAGCTGAGCAAGCCCGAGTCTGTCAGCATCTTCTATTATAAGGGTATTGGCATTTGGTACATCGACACCCGTTTCGATAATAGTGGTGCACACGAGAATATCAATCTCGTTTTCCAGGAGCTGACGCCAAACCTCGCTGAGCTCTTCCTCGCTCATTTTGCCGTGACCTATGCCGATACGTGCATCAGGGAGAAATTCTTTTATCTTTCTTGCCGTAGCTTCGATAGTGTCCACTCTGTTGTGAAGGTAATAAACCTGACCGCCTCGTCTGAGCTCTCTGTCCATCGCCTCGCTTAGCACAGCCATATCGTGACCGATAACATAGGTCTGCACGGGATGCCTGCCCACGGGAGGAATCTCAAGCACTGACATATCTCTTATGCCTGCCATAGCCATATTAAGAGTACGCGGGATAGGTGTAGCTGAAAGAGTAAGAACATCCACCAATGGGAATTTCTCTTTGAGCTTTTCTTTCTGAGCCACACCGAAGCGTTGTTCTTCATCAACGATAAGCAGACCCAAGTCTTTGAACTCCACACTCTTAGCAATCAGTGAATGGGTACCGACGATAATATCGATACTACCTCGCTTAAGACGTTTTTTGATGTTGGTGCGCTGAGTCTGAGTGCGGAAGCGCGATATCATTTCTATTTCAACCGGGAATCCGTCGAAGCGCTTTTTGATAGTCTGATAATGCTGAAAAGCGAGAATAGTTGTTGGTACCAAGACGGCGCACTGCTTGCCGTCGGCTATGCACTTGAATGCAGCTCTGAGTGCCACCTCAGTTTTACCGAAGCCAACATCACCGCAAAGAAGTCTGTCCATAGGCGACGGTCTTTCCATATCCCGCTTGATTTCGTTCACCGCTTCAAGCTGGTCGTCAGTTTCTTCAAATTCAAATCTGCGTTCAAAGTCATTCTGCATATCCATATCGCAGGAGAATGAATAACCCGGTGAATTTATACGTGTGCTGTAAATTTTAGTCAGCTCCGCAGCCATATCCTTGACCGCCGCCTTAACTCGCTTCTGAGTCTTTTTCCATTCATCGGTGCCAAGCTTGTTGAGCTTGATAGCCTTATCGGTATCCTTGGGTGAGATATATTTTGAAATAAGGTCAAGCTGAGTTACAGGCAGATAAAGAACATCAGAGCCCCGATAATTGAGCTTGATGAAGTCTTTGATGGTACCGCCCATTTTCATAGTCTTGATGCCGTCAAAAACACCGATACCGTAAACTGCATGGACAATATAGTCGCCCTTGGATATTTCTTCAAGAGAGGTTATACCCTTGCCTCGTTTGTATTTTGCTTTCTGCGGTTTTGACTGCGGTGAGGTATTGCCTCTGCCATAAGTGAAAAGAGTAAACTGCAGATTGTTATATTCAAAACCCGATGTGAGACAGCCAGCCAATACCGACACACTCGCCTTCGGAAATTCGGCAGGTACCACAGGGAAATAATGAGCCTTAAGCCCTTCTGTTTCAAGGTCATAAGCAAGCTCTTTTGCGCTTTTTTCCGTACCTGCAAATACCACGGCAGCGTACCCGCGCTTAATTGCAGGCTGAAGGTCTTCTAAAAGATAAGACAAGGTACCGTCCCATCGTGAATTCTGACCTGCTGTGATACTGACAAGCTCTTTGATGGGTACATCGAAGGAGCCACGGGTCAGATTGTCGGTGAAAATCGCACCGTGCTTTTCATATTTTGAAAGAAGCTCTGTCCAGGTAAGAGCATAGGTATCTATACCCTTGGTAAGGATGCCCTCTTCAAACATTGTGCGGATATCCTCAGACAAAAGCTGATATGATGAGGTGTGCTTCTGTTTTACATTTGAGCTCTCGCAGACAAATACAAGCGAATCACCTGCATAGTCAAAAACAGTATGGAGCTCATCATAGGCCAAAGACAGATATCTGTCCGTAGCCGAGAGATGTACAAAGTGCGACAGCTTATCTATATCTTCGTTGATTGATGCTTTGACTTTAACGGAGCCCTTGCCTTTAACTGTGGTGATAAACTCCTCGAGCTTTGCCTTCATTGCTTCGGGAGAATCAAATAAAATTTCGCAGGCAGGTGTGATGCTCACCTTGTCAAGCACCTGAGTACGTCTTTGATTTTCTATATCAAAAAGGGAAATCGAATCAACTGTGTCACCCCAGAATTCAATTCTCACAGGCTGAGTGTATGAGGGCGGGAATATATCCAGAATGCCACCGCGCACAGAAAACTGACCAATACCGTCAACAGTGTCGCTTCTGACATAGCCTGCACACAAAAGAGTGCGGATAATCTTATTCTGAGGATAATCCTCTGCGCTTTCAATATTGAGAGTACGCGCTGAAAGCTCTTTCATAGGAAGTGTCAGCTGCATAGCTGCCTCAACAGAGCAGAGAATATATTTATAGTCACCTGCAAGCATTTTTGACAGCACGCCGATACGGCGCTGCTCAAACTCACGGGACTGAGTATCCATAGGGCGGAAATTGAAATCTCTTGCAGGGTAAACATAGGCTCCACCGGAGAAAACGTTAAGGTCGTCGCACATCTTTACGGCGCTGCCCTCGTCAGGGCATATAATAAGGCATTTTTTGTCTGTATCCTCGCAAAGGGAGCTTATATAGTGAGCCTTATGCACGGGAGTCAGACCGATAACACCCATAGGCAGTCTACCGCAGGTAACAGCATTCTTTATGCTTTCATATTCAATATTGCCTTTCAGAATGTTACTGAAGCCCGACATGTACTCACACCTTTCTTAATCAATAACTGTAATTTAATTTATTATATTACAAAATTCAGGCGAAATAAATAGCTTTATGAAAAAAACACAAAAAAGAAGCCACCCTAAGGTGGCTCCTATTTTAAAATTTCAAATTTTAAAACAGTTTACTGAGAATTAGCCTTCGATGATCTCTGAGATGATAGCGAAGAGCTTATCGAAGAAAGCAACGATAGCTGCCCAGTTGTCTTTGATCCAAGCTGCGATATCCATTATTGAGTTCCTCCTTTTAAAATTAACTTTCAGGGTACACCCCATTAGTTTAAGTTTATTATATATCCTAATTTAAATAATGTCAATATATAATTCAAAAAAAATTCATTATTTGCCAATCTGCTTTTTTTCTCGCAAAGTAAAAAGCCACCCGAACCGGGTGGCCTCTTATTTTAAAATTTCAAATTTTAAAACAGGAAACTGAATTATGCTTCTTTGTTTGCGTTGAGGATGTATTCCTTGATAGCAGCGTAGATTTTGTCTACGAGAGCAACGATTTCGTCCCAGTACTTTGCGAGGAATTCTGCCATTGTTTTCTGCCTCCTTTTAAAATTAGCCAGATTACTATCTTAGCTTGGCTTTATTATATATCGTTTTTTATTGTTTGTCAATATTTATTTTACAAAAAATTCATTATTTGCACCATTGACCTCCGAGCTTAACTATTAAGAAAAATTAAAACCTTGCATTTTTCTGCTTTTCCGTGCAAATAAACTGCACATTTTGCCTTTGTCGGAGGTATTAGTAGGAGGAGCAATTATGAGTGCAAAGCCAATACGCTGTAACGCCGCTTTTGTCAGAGGTGCTGCATTAGACGGGGGCTCCGGAAAGCACCAACCTTTCGTCAGCATCACAGCCTCACTGTTTCAGCATATAAACTGTCCCTCCTGCACTCACCTTCGGTTAAGCAACAGCCGAAAAATAAACTTAAGAAAGGAGACTCGCTATGAAAGAGCTCACATCAAAAGAAAAGCTTTTTTGTACCTACTATTCTCTCGGACGCTGTGCAAGAGAAGCCGCCGTAAAATCAGGATATATCTTCCCTGAAAAATCTGCCGCAAAGCTTCTGAAGAGACGGGATATTGCAGAAGAAATAGCGCATCTTGATAAGCAGCGAGAGGCCACACAAAAGGATATAGCCATTGGGTATCAGCGACTAGCTTTCGGCTGTATCAGCGATGCGGTGTGTCTTTTGTTCAGCGACGAAGTATCCCGCGAGGAAATTGAAAAGATGGATCTTTTCAATATTTCGGAAATCAAGCGGAAAAAGGGCGGGGATATCGAGATAAAGTTTTTTGACAGACTCAAAGCCCTTGAAAAGCTTGCCGACCTTGGCAGTGTGCAAAAAGGCACCGAGGAAAGCACCCTTTTCTCTGCCATAGAAAAAGGTGCTAAAGCTCTGCGGGACAACAGTTATGAGTAAAAACAATTACTGTGTGTTTTCTGAAAAACAGCTCACTGCTATGTCCTGGTGGCATCCGTCATCTCCCTTTTGCGGCTACGACGGCATTATATGCGACGGTGCTGTGAGAAGCGGAAAGACAACCTGTATGTCCATATCCTTTGTTGCGTGGGCATTTTACAATTTTGATGACACTTCCTTTGCTGTTTGCGGCAAAACCGTAACATCACTCAAAAGAAACATAGTTTTTCCTTTGACAAATGCGTTGCGTGAGTTAGGTTTTGTATGCAATGAGAAGCTGTCGCAAAATCTTATTGAAATAAGCTATAAGGGTAAAAAGAACAGGTTTTATCTTTTCGGCGGACGCGATGAGGGCTCAGCCGCTCTCATTCAGGGTATGACTCTCGGCGGTGTACTTCTTGACGAAGTTGCTCTTATGCCCCGCTCATTCTGTGAGCAGGCTCTCGCGAGATGCTCCCTGCCCGGCTCAAAATTCTGGTTTAACTGCAACCCTGAAAATCCCATGCACTGGTTTTACGAAAACTGGATTAAAAAAGCCGAGGAGAAAAACTGTCTCTATCTTCACTTTCTTATGAAAGATAATCCCTCTCTTGGCAAAGACATCATAAGAAGATATGAAACCCTTTACAGCGGTGCTTTTTATGAAAGATTTGTTCTTGGCAAATGGGTAGCAACAGACGGGCTTGTTTATCCCGAGGTGTCTCAGGGTAAATATATTGAAGCTCCTCCCGTAAAAGACTTCGAAAGCTATTATGTTTCCTGCGACTACGGCACGGTCAACCCGACATCTATGGGTCTCTGGGGGTTGCACAAGGGTGTCTGGTACCGCTTCGAAGAATTTTACTACAGCTCACGCCTTGAAGGCATGCAGCTCACTGATGAAGAATATTACGAGCACCTTCTCTCCTTCACCGAGGGCAGAAAAATTACGGCGGTTATCATCGATCCCTCGGCCGCTTCCTTTATTCAGTGCATACGTCGACACGGCAAATTTGACGTGATACCTGCGAAAAACGATGTGACAGGCGGTATCAGAAAGGTCCACAGTGCTTTCAGGCAAGGAAAAATCCTTATCTCCCCTGTCTGCAAATCGGCAATCAAAGAATTTTCCCTTTACCGTTGGGATGAGGGCTCTGGTAAAGATACACCGAAAAAGGAAAACGACCACGCTATGGACGAAATCAGATATTTCGTTCAGACAGTACTGTCACATCAGCCCTGCGAAAACGACTTTTTTGTCTTGTCCGCTACGAGACAGTAAGTCGGTATGCGAGGGGCGGCTCCATCAAATCGCCTTCCGGCGATTTGAGGCGACGTAGTCGCCGTGCCGAAGCCCGACGGGCTTCGGCTATGGAGCCGCCGCCCTCTTGCACAACCCCCGAAAATAAACTTAGAAAGGAGATTGTTTTGGCAATAGGAAAGAATAAAAAGCAAAAAGCTCAGAGCGATGTTATATCAACTCCTCAGACAAACAAGGCCACACACCCTTATTTGAGCCTCAGCGGTTTTTCACCTCAGGGCTGCTTCGACCGCGCCCTTTACCGTTCCTTGCGCGAAGCTGTGCCTATTATTGATGCCGCAATTATGAAAACTGTTCGTCTTCTCGGCACTTTTCAGGCGAGCTGCGATGACGAAGTTGCTGAAAAGGACCTTCGCACTTTTCTCTCAAGAGTAAATGTAGGCGGTACGAGAAACGGTATTGATGCCTTCATCTCAACCTTTTTTGAACAGCTTCTCACTTACGGTACAGCTGTAGGCGAAATGCTCACTGACGGCTACACCATCACTCATCTTTTCAACAGCGACCTGAAAGACATAAGCCTTTCAGAGGGTACTTCCCCTGTTGATATTGTCATCAGCGCCGATAACGGCAACGGCAACTTCACCCCCGTAAGATACCCTTCTCTTGTGCTTTTATCCGTACTCAACCCTGAGCCCGGCAAGATTTACGGCACATCTGTGCTCAAGGGTTTGCCCTTTGTCAGTGATGTGCTTCTGAAAATCTACAACACCATAGGTACCAATTGGGAACGCCTTGGCAATGTACGCTTTTCCGTTACATACAAGCCTCAGAATGACACTATCGACAAGGCTTACGCCAAAGAGAGAGCTATGCAGGTAGCTTCTGAATGGACCCGTACCATGCAGAGTTCCGGCACTGTAAGAGACTTCGTTGCTATCGGTGATGTGAGCATCAAAGCAATCGGTGCGGACTGTCCCATACCTGACAGCAACATTCCCGTAAGACAGCTCTTGGAACAGATTGTTGCCAAGCTTGGTATCCCACCGTTTCTTCTGGGTCTGAGCTGGTCAACCACTGAGAGAATGAGCTATCAGCAGGCAGACATTCTTACAAGCGAGATTGATTTTTACCGACGCGAAATCACTCCCGTCATAAACAAAATCTGCGATATGTATCTTCGCCTGAGAGGTTATTCCTGCGACTTTGACATCGAATGGAACAATGTCACACTTCAGGATATTTCAGAAATTGCTCAAAGCAATTACTACGACGCTCAGACACAGAAAATATTATCTGAAATAGGAGGTACCACCGAAGATGAATAGCAACATCTTATCTGCAGAAAAAGAGCTTGAGCTCATCAACAATCACACGAGAACGCCTCTTACGGCTGATGATGTTTACACCTTCACACTCACTCTTTGCGACAATGAAATCGACAGGGATTTCGAATGCTTCAGCTTAAAGAGTCTTGAGAAGCTCTGCGAACTCTTTGTGGGCAAAACAGGCATCGCTGACCACAGTATGCTTGCCAAAGATCAGACAGCACGCATTTTTTACTGCTATACGGAAACTGACCCTGCAAAGAAAACAACAAAGGGAGAAGCTTACACTGCTCTCAAGGCAAGGGCTTATACCCTCAGAAACGAAAGCAACAATGATTTTATCGCTTCAATAGACGGCGGTATTAAAAAGGAAGTCAGCATCGGCTGTGCTGTGAGCAGAGTAACCTGCAGTATATGCGGTAAAAATATGAAAACTCACTCCTGCGAGCACATCAGAGGCAAGTCCTACAAGGGCAAGCTCTGCCACGGTATTCTCGAAGAGCCTACCGATGCTTATGAGTGGTCTTTTGTTGCAGTACCCGCACAGAGAAATGCAGGCGTAACAAAATCATTTGCCCCCGGAAAGGAAACACCAATGGATACATCAGAAATCATCAAGTCAATGACACAGGATTCTCTCATCACCGAAGAAAAAGCTCAGGAGCTTTACGACTATATCGAAAAGCTCGAAGAGCTGGCTAAGCAGGCTCAGTGCTACAAAGAGCATCTGACAAAAGACATTTCCCGCTTTGCAGGCATCATTATGCCCCAGGTGAACACAAAGCAATTCACAAAAAGCTGTATGGATATGGATCTTGACTCATTGAAAAAGCTCCGTGACGATATGCAGAAGCAGGCAGGCGAGATTTTTCCTGTAAGCTCACAGATAAAGCCATCTGCAAACCACGCAAAAAGCAACAACAAAGATTTTATAATTTAAGGAGGACACTTTTATGATCGAATCACTCAACGGTCTTTGCACCAAAGAAATCACTCTTCTCTCAGACGGAAATGTGCAGCCCGGTATGCCCGTAATCATCAAAGAAAGCTACACTGTAGGTATTCCCGGTCTAAACGGTCGCTTTTTTGGCATTTGCACAAGCGTTAAGGGTAACTACGCCACAGTCGCCATCTCAGGTGTTGTAACTGTTGCCTACACAGGCCCCAGCCTTTTCCTCGGCTATAACACTCTCGCAAGCGACGGCAACGGCAAAATCAAGCTCGATATAAACGGCGATGATTACTATGTAGTGCTCAACATTGACGAAGAAAACAGTCTCGTTACAATTTTACTCGATAAATAAGGAGGTAATTTAATATGACATTTGATAACATTAAACTCGAAAAAGGCCTTTACGGCACAGGCAAGAGCTTCACTCAGGCCCTTGAAAGCATTGACCCCAGCGAAAACTATATGGGCACAGAGCTCGAAGGTCTTGACGCATATCAGCGTCAGCTCAAAAGATTTGATATCAAGGTAAGCGGCAGAAACAGCGACTCAATCGAAAAGTTCTTCAGAACATCAGACTCAGCAGCTCTCTTCCCTGAATATGTTTCAAGAGCTGTTGCTCAGGGTGCTGAAGAAGCGGACCTTATTTCAAAAATCACAGCTACAACAACTACAATCGATACTATGGATTACCGCACAATCACCTGCCCCGATGCAGATGAAACTATGCCCGAGGTTGTAAACGAAGGTGCTGTTATTCCCTCAATCAAAATCACAACTCAGGATAACCTTGTAAGACTTCACAAGAGAGGCAGAGTACTCACAGCTTCATACGAGGCTATCAAGCATCAGCGCCTTGACCTTTTCACAGTTACACTCAAGCAGATCGGTGCTTCAATCGCAAGAGCTCAGCTCAAGGATGCTATTGATGTTATCCTCAACGGCGACGGCAACAATAATCCTGCTTCGATTTCAGCCGTAAGCGAAAGCGGTACTGTTACATATGCCGACCTCATTAATTTCTGGAATGAGTTTTCACCCTTCAATCTCACAACTCTCATTGCTTCTCCCGATGCTCTCGCTCAGCTTCTTAAGCTCGGTGAATTCAGAGATGCATACACAGGTCTTGACTTCCATTCAACAGGCAAGCTCATCACTCCCTTCGGTGCAGAGCTTTATAAGAGCACAGATCTTGAAACAGGCACTATTATCGGTCTTGATAAAAACTGCGCTCTTGAAAAAATTCAGTGCGGCAATGTTATCACCGAATATGATAAGCTCATTGACCGTCAGCTTGAAAGAGCATCAATCACAGCTATTGCAGGCTTTGCAAAGATTTATCCCAAGGCTTCAAAAAAGCTCTCATTAGCATAAGATAAGGAGGGCCATATATGATTAGTGTCAGCGATGTATATGCTGCCCTGTGCACTTATGAAAGCTCCAAAGCTTTTACGGGTGAGGAGCTTTTCCCTTGCTGTGAGCAGGGGCTCAGTTGGGTCAAAGCCAATCTCAGGGACACTGCCGATGAAAACGACCCTCTTATTATACATACAGCGGCAGCTGTTGCGGACTTCTGTCTCTTTTTGAAAAAGCAGACTGAAACCGACACCTACGAAAGCTATAAGGTAGGCGATATGACTGTAAGACGCAATGCGGAAAAAGAGCTTCTGCTTGCCGAAAAGAAAAGAGATATGGCTATTGCCCGCGCTCATACAATTCTCAATGACGGAGGTTTTTACTGCTGTGGCCAATAAGCTTATTTCTCACAAGCTCTTCGGCAAATACGGAGTGAAAATGAGCTATACGGTTGCTTCCTCAGAAAAGCAGAGCAGAGATTTCTCTGCTTTTCTGCAGCCTCTTAGATATAAAAACAAGCTTTATCTCAGCGGTGTACCCACAGAGCTCGGCTATGACGGACTTAACAAATATCTGCTCATCTGTCCCCCGGATATAGACTTGGATAAAATTGACGGCATCAATTACCGTCTTTGCTTCGGTGACAACGCCTACGGTGTTGATCACTATGAAACAGTTTACAGCTGTAACGAGCCTTTATATATCTGGGCAATAATTCACAAGGAGGGCTGATATGCAATATTCCAACAACATAATCACAAAGCTCATTGAATTCATCAACAAAGATGACTTTCTCTCCACCCTCGGCATTGCCATAAGAGCCTTTGACACACAGGGTCTTCCCGTGCCTATAAACGAGACCTACTTTTCCTTTTCCTGCAAGGAAAACTCCTCTGTCTTTGCAAGAAGCGAAGAAAACGAGCCCATTGTCAAGGATTCACTGACAATAAACCTAAGCTGCTTTTCTCCTCTTAAAAAGTCCGCTTATTCAGCACATAACCTGACAGAAAAGGTCATCAGTGCCATATGCAGCGAATTCGGTGAAAACATATCAGGTTTCTCTATAGGTGAAACTCAGTATGACGACGATGTGAAAAGCTATAAAATCGTCGGTAACATATACTTTGATTTTTCGTCATAAAAAAACAACCCTCTTGTGAAATATCACAAGGGGGCTGTTTGCGTTTTACTGAATTATTCAGCAGCTTCTTCACCTTCACCAAGCTTTGCGAAGATAGCCTTGATAGCAGCAAAAAGAGCCTCGAAGAAAGCTTTGATGTCGTCTTTGTAGGTTTCTACAAACTGGAAAAATTTGTTATCCATTTCACATTACCTCCTGATAAAATTTAAAGCACTGCTTTTTTCTTTTTTATTTTATAACATTATTAATAAAAAGTCAATAGTTCCGCTTAGGCTCTGTGATCATTTATTATACAGTTGTCTTTTTGTCCGAGAGCAAGCTTTTTAAATTTATGATGTTTTACAAGATAGATTATTATCAGCGGTATATCCGCAAGAAGCCACGCCGCAGGACCTGCATAGCAGACCGCATCAAATCCGAGCATAGGAGTAAGAATAAATGCCACGCTGAGTCTGCCGAAAAATTCCCCGATGCCTGCAATTGAGTTTGCATAGGTAAAGCCAAGACCCTGCAGGGTGTTGCGCATAACGAAAAGAATTGCAACGAGGCTGTAGCACTGAGCAATAGCAAGGATATATCTCTTTGCCGCCGCCATAATTTCGGGAGTCATATCTGTGGAGAAAATTGAAACTATAGGTTCTGCAATAAGATAGAGAGTTATGCTCATTGCAACTGATACCAGCAAATCAAGGAAGAATATCTTTTTAACGGACTTTATAATTCTTTCGTAATTCTTTGCTCCGTAATTCTGACCAACAAAGGTCTGCGTTGCAACTCCGAGTCCCGACATGGGAATATTGGTCAGACCCTCAACTCTGCCTGCCGCAGTAAAGCCCGCAATAACATTTGTGCCGAAAGAATTGACCACACTCTGAAGACACATTGAGCCGATTGATGTTACCGTAAACTGAATTGATACGGGTATGCCGAGTCTTATTTGTCTGAAGGCTGTTTTACGCTCAAGGCGCAGGTCTTTTCTTCTGATACTCACCTGCTTATTGAAACGAAGCACATATATGCCGTTGAGGGTACAGGCAGTTAAATGCGAAATAAGAGTTGCCACAGCGGCGCCCTCTACTCCCCAACCGAAGGTTTTAACAAAAAGAAGGTCAAGCACGAAATTTACAACCACACTGACACAGAAGAAATAAAGAGGCTTCTTGCTCTCACCCACACTTCGCGATATGGCGGTGAAATTATTAGAGAGCATCTGAATGGGTACACCGTAATAAAGAATATTTATATAAGATGCAGAAAGGTCTATAATCTCGTCAGGAGTGCCCACAAGACGAAGCAGTATCGGGGAGACAATATGTGCCACCACCATAATAATTGTGCCGATTAAAAAAGCCAGCACCATACTGCTGCCTGCAAATTTAGAGAGCTTCTCTTTGTTACCCTCACCATATGCATGAGACACGGGTATGGTAAAGCCTGTAGTAAGACCGAGTGCCGCGCCGATAATAAAGGAGTTGATGGGACCTACAGAGCCCACAGCCGCAAGGGCGTACTCACTGACATATCTGCCGACGATGATATTATCTACTAAACTGTAGTTATACTGAAGCAATGAGGAAGCCATAATAGGCAAGGCAAAAAGTATAATGCTTTTTACAGCACTGCCCTCAAGCATATTGTTTTTTCTTTTCATTAAGTACCACCTGATGTTTTAAAGTCGGTGTTATTATACACCCTCACGGCAGATTGTCAAGGCAATTCTGAAAAACTATAATATATTCCGCTGAAACACCTGCAGTTGACAATATCTTTTATGTTTGTTATAATTAATACATAAAATTAATAAACCATCTGAAGAAAGGAGCATAACTATGTCAGAACTTTTAAACTCAATCTCATCACTCGCAGGCGGTGCAAGCGCAAGCGCAATTCTCAAAATCCTCACTTCAAATCTTGAAAACATGAATCTCGAAACACTCTTCAACACATTTTTAGCTGCATGGCAGTCATTCCTTGAAATCTTATTCGGTATGATCGGCCAGTAATTACAGCCTCTAAGCCATCACTTCGGTGATGGCTGTTTTTTTACCTGAAAGCTGAAAAAGACTGCCCGACAAACGGACAGCCTTTTTCATTATATATGAGTGAGAGAGATGAATTCGTTTTTATTGAGCTGTTATTACTTTGACTTCTTAGCCTTTGCCTTAGCTGTAGCTGAAGCTGCAACGATACCTGAAAGAGCAATAAGTGCAGGCACGTTGGGAATAACCATAAGCTGGTTAAACATATCTGTAAGCTCCCATACAAGGTCGTTTGAAAGAATTGAACCAAGGAATACAAACACAACAGCGATAATCATATAAACGGGAGTGAACTTCTTACCGAAGAGAGCAACAAAGTTTACCTGACCGAAGTAGTTCCAGCTGATGATTGTTGAGAATGCGAAGAAGAGAAGACAGATAGCTACAAATGAGTTACCGATGCCGTCGCCCATAATGCTTGAGAATGCAAGCTGAGCCATATTTGCCTTGCTTACACCGTCGGGAGCTGTGCCTGAAGCGAGGATGCCGTTACCTGCATAGAGAGTTGAGATAACAACAAGACCTGTCATTGTGAGTACTACGAAGGTATCGATGAACACACCGATCATTGCGCTTACACCCTGATCGTGAGGCTTCTTTACCTCTGCAAGAGCGTGAGCATGAGGAGTTGAACCCATACCTGCTTCGTTTGAGAAAAGTCCTCTCTTTACGCCCTGGCTGATTGCTGTCTTAAGAGCATAAACGATACCGCCACCGATAAGAGCATCAGGTCTGAAAGCATATTTGAAGATCATTGCAAATGTTTCGGGGAGATGCTTTGCTCTCATAGCAAGAATAACGATACCGCCGAGAATATAGAGGATAGCCATAATGGGAACAAGCTTTTCTGTTACTGAAGCAATTCTCTTAACACCGCCGAGGAAGATAAGAGCTGAAGCTGCTGCTACAATGATACCGACAACCCAGTTGGGGATGCCGAAAGCTGTGTAGCAGGATGAGCTGATTGAGTTTGACTGTACCATTGCGCCCATAAAGCCGAGAGCGAGGAATGTTGCAAATGAGAAGAAAAGTGCAATAGCCTTACCGAATTTGCCGGGGAATGCCTTCTTTATGTAGAAGATAGGTCCGCCGACTACTGTACCGTCAGCCTGAACTTCTTTTGTTTCCTGAGCGAGTACTGCCTCGGCATATATTGTAGCCATACCGAAGAATGCGATAATCCACATCCAGAAGATAGCACCGGGGCCGCCGATAAGAATAGCACCGCAGGCACCTACAATATTACCTGTACCTACCTGAGCTGCGATAGCGGTTGCAAGAGCCTGGAATGAGCTGATACCGCTCTGGTTCTTATCCTTTGAGAACATACCGCCGAATACAAGCTTCATACCTTCACCGAAGCAACGAACCTGAACAAAACGGGTTCTGATGGTAAAGAACAAGCCTGTACCTACGAGAAGCACAATGAGGATGTAGTCTGAGAGATAAAGATTGATTTTTTGTACGATTGATAATAACATATCCATAATACGTACACTCCTTTAAATAAATATTTTTTTGGGGAATCAGTTCAGTCGAAATTAAAGGAAAAATAAAAGAGCTGCTTAAAAAGCAACTCCGGAAAATAGATATGCAAAATGATTGCAGATTATGACCCCTCACTCAAGGTCATAAATTTATACTCTATCCTTTTGCCTGAGAGATTCGGTTTTACCCTTGCACCTTCGGCACTCACTTAAGAGATTCTCCAGAGTCCCCTTCACTTTCAGTCTTGCGGATGCAATTCTTAAAGTTTCAACGGGATTTATTAAATTTGAGACGAATTATAGCACACAACGAATAAATATGCAATAGTTTTTGCAAAAAAAGTTTATTTTTTTGGTAAAGCGCTAAAGTGAAGCAAAAAATTATGAGTTCTGAGTTATCGGTCGCTGCACTCCGGAATTTTATCCGATTGCAGATTGGGAGCGAAAACAACTCACCGCCCGACAAGAAAAAAACTGAAACATCACCGATAAGGATTAACTTAAACCCACCGCAAATGTGAGCAGAATGCAGTTAACAACACCTGCACTGTTTTGTCAGAGAATTAAAAATCCCCTTAAACTATTGATAAAATTTAAAAATAGTGCTAAAATATTGAAGAAAATAACAATTGAAAGGGCAGGATTTTTATGGCAAGATATGCAATTTACGGTGCCGGCTCACTCGGTACTGTTCTCGGTGCGTTCATCACAAAAAACGGCGGCGAAATCGATCTTATCAACCGCAATAAGGCTCATGTTGCTCTTCTTAATGAAAAGGGTGCTCACATTACAGGTACAACAGAAATGACAGTACCCGTAAAGGCAATCACTCCCGATCAGATGGAAGGCAAATATGATGTAATAGTTCTTCTCACAAAACAGCTTCATAACAAAGAGGTTGTAACAATGCTCAAGGAATTTCTCAGCGACGAGGGTGTTATCGTTACTCTTCAGAACGGTATTCCCGAGCCCGGCATTGCCGAAATCGTCGGTGAAGACCACACGATGGGCTGTGCAGTTGAATGGGGTGCAGCACTTATAGAGCCCGGCGTATGCGAGCTGACAAGTGAAACAGACAGTCTCTCCTTCCATATGGGCAAGATGAACGGCGTAACAGACAAGCAGTTCAGAATGGTTAAAGAGCTTCTTGAGCTTATGTGCCCGGTACATGAAGAGACAAATCTTCTCGGCGCCCGTTGGTCAAAGCTTCTTATCAATGCTACCTTCTCAGGTCTCGGCACAGTTGTCGGCGGTGTATTCGGCGACATCTCAGAAAGCGACGAAGGCAAAAAGGTTGCTATCCGCTGTATGAAGGAGTGTATTGATGTAGGTCACGCAGCAGGCGTTACATTCGCTCCTGTACAGGGCAAAAACATCGTAGGACTTTTCTACTACAAGGGTGCTCTCAAGCGCGCATTCGGCTGTGCACTTCTGCCCATCGCTATGAAAAAGCACAGACTTATCGAACCCTCAATGCTTCAGGATTTAAAGAAAGGCAAGCCCTGCGAAATCGATGCTATCAACGGCGTTGTATGCGAATTCGGCAGAAAGCACGGCGTAGCAACTCCCATCAATGACCGCATAGTTGAAATCGTAAAGAAAATCGAAGCAGGCATTATCAAGCCCGATAAAAAGAATATCTATATGTTCAGAGACCTTCTGTAATATATTGAGATAAACAAAACTGAAAGGATGATAAAAATGACAAAGATCAAAAAACTGATTTCTCTTTCTCTCGTACTCATTATGCTCTTTGCTGTTATGACCCCCGCGGCGTCGGCAGTAACAAACGACAGAGTTAAGTATCCCATAATCTTCATCGCAGGCAGCAGCGTTGACTTAGTTGACGGTGATCAGAAGCCTATCTCCACAGGTTTTGATGTTTTCACCGACGATGACGAAGGCGACCTTACAAAGGATGACATTATTGCAAAGGTAATGAATGTTATGATTCCTTTTGTTGTAGAAGGCTTACCCTTTGACAAATGGGATAACTACGGCGAAGCACTTTACGAAGAGCTTGCTCCTATTTTTGAAGAAGGACAGCTCGACGGCAACGGCAACCCGAAGTTCGGCACAGGTGTTGCAAAAGCTGAAATTGATTCATGGAATAACATCGCTTCAACAAAAGACTACGGCAGTGACGGCGTTTTCGGCTTATGGGATTACAAGTTCCGTTACGACTGGCGTCTTTCACCTTATGATTCAGTAGACAGACTTCACACCTATATAAAAACCATCTTAAATACAACAAAATGCAAAAAGGTTTGTCTTGTAGGCAGATGCTTAGGCGGTAATCTTGTAACTGCATATCTCGATAAATACGGCAGCGAGGGCTTGGTTGCAAAGGTTGTTTATGACGAAGTTATGTCAAACGGCTCTGCAACTGTAAATGACTGCTTCAGCGGTAAAATCAAGTTCAGCGATAAGCATACTCAGGCTTATATTGCTCAGACCGAATACTTCTCAAATGAAGATTTAGGTGTTGATATTTCAAGTTTAAACAATGTTTTGGTTGAAGCTATCGAACAAACTATCGACTTTACTACTCAGACCGGTATTATGAATTCCATTTTCGGCGGAGTTGAGAGCTTGTATGAAAGACTTTACGGAGCTCTTATGCCTGCATTCCTTTTAGCTTCAGGTATCGCTACCTGGCCCAGCTATTGGACAAGCGTTTATGAAGAAGACTTCGACGCTGCTCTTGAGCTTATGTTCGGCAAAGAAGGCAGCGAAAAAAGAGCTGAATATGCAGGTCTCATTGAAAAAATCCTCTATCTCAGAGAGCGCTTTACAATCCCCCGCGAACGCAAGGGTGAAGACAACCTTTACAAGCAGTTTGAAAAGAACTACGGTGTTGAAATAGCTGTTCTTGCAGGCTACGGTCTTGTTCAGGCTCCCATTACAGAAAGCTATGACCTTACAGGTGACTGCACAGTAGACCTGAGAAGTGCATCCTTCGGCGCAACTGCTGCAGGTGTATTCGATACACTTTCGGATGAATATATCTCAGAAAGAACAGCTGCGGGCTACGGCGATTATATCTCTCCCGATAAAAAAGTTGATGCTTCAACCTGCCTTTTCCCCGACACAACATGGTTCCTTAAAAACAAGCACCACGACGGCGGCAGCGGTTGGGATTATATTGCAACACATTTCTGTCAGTATAAGGATTACACTGTAAGCAACAACTACAAAGACATTTCCCGTTTTGTTGTTATCAAATCAATTCACAGCACAAGCTCAAGCGGATTTGAAAACCTCACCGCAGAAAACTCTACAGACGGCGAATGGCTCAACATTGTTGAACAAGAGCCTACAAAAGAAAGTATTTTCGTTGCGGCTATGCGCTGGTTCACAACCCTCTTCAAGGTTATCGGAATGCTTCTCAGAGGCGAAATAAGCTTCGGTGAAGCTAAAGAAATGCTTTAACATCCATAAAGTCCGTTCTTCTGAGCGGACTTTATTTTTTTTGCTTTTATCTCAATATATTGACAAGCAACGTAAATAGTGTTAAACTTTAATGGTAAAATTATGTTATGAAAGGTTGATATCAATGAAAAAGCTTATTTCATTATTTCTTGCTCTGACAATGCTTTTTGCGGTTATGGCTCCCGCAGCTTCGGTTTCAGCAGCAAACGAAAGAACACCAATTGTTTACATCCGCGGCAACGGCGACGGACTTTATTACCCCGACGGCACTCTTTGTGTTGCTCAGTTTGAAGAGCTTTCACTGGGCGGTGACGACGGTCTCGATAAAGACACCATCATTGAAACTGTAGTAAACATCCTCAAGCCCTTCGTGCTCGAGGGTATGCTCTTTGACAAGTGGGACAATTACGGCAGAGCTATCTATGATGAGCTCAAGCCTCTTTTCCCCGATGCAGGTCTTGATTACAACGGCAACCCCACAAAGGGTACCGGCGTTCTTAAAGACACAATGGACAAGTCAATAGCAGCATCGCAGTCTGCTTACAGCTACAATGTAAACGGCCAATATGCCTTTGCATACGACTGGCGTCTTTCACCCTATGATCATGTTGACAGACTTCACGACTACATTCTTCAGGTTCTTAAGGTAACCGGTCAGAATCAGGTTTCAATGTATGCAAGATGTATGGGCGGCAGCCTTCTTGCAGCTTACCTTGAAAGATATGGTCATCTTAAACTTGTAAAGAATGTTATATTCTGTGATACTCTTCAGAATGAATCCACGCTCTTCTCAAAGGCTTTCAGCGGTCAGATTGAATTTGATGCAAAGACTATCGAAAGATATGCAGGTCAGGTTGACTTCTTAGGCGCAACAGGCGACGGCGTTGGCTTCACCTTCGGCGATGTTCTTTATGAAATCGTATTCAAGACAATGGACTTCTTCAATCAGATAAATGTTACTGATAAGGCTCTCGAAGAGATTGAGGTTCTCTATTCAAAGCTTGGTAAGGCTCTTATGCCTGCTCTTCTTCACGCTTTCGGTATGGCTACTCAGGTCAACTACTGGACAGAAGTAAACGACAAGGATATGGATGCAGCTCTTGACCTTGTATTCGGCAAGGAAGGCACAGAATACCGTGTAAAATATAAGGGTCTCATTGATAAAATTCTCTACTACAGAGAGCACGTTTCGTCAGATCTTGATGCTTTCTATAAGAGTCTTGAGGATAACAACATTCATTACGGCTTCATTGCAAAATACGGCTTTATGAATATGCCTCTTGTTAAAGATGCCGACCTCCTCAGCGACTCACTTGTAAGCCTCACACATTGTACTTTCGGTGCAACAACAGCTCCCATTGGTCAGAAACTTTCAGAGGATTACATAGCAGCTCGCGTTGCAGAGGGTAAAGGCAAATACATCGCACCCGACAAGCAGGTTGACCTTTCAACCGCCAGAGTACCCGACAGAACTTGGATACTCAAAAATGCTCACCACGATGTAATTGACTGTCTTGAGCCCGTTATCTGGGAGTTCCTTAACGGTACCAACGAAACAATTGACACTGTAACAAGCGGCTCACAGTTTATGGTATTTGACTACAACACCCTTACAGCCTCAAAAATGACAGAAGATAACTGTGCAGATTACGAGTGGATTACCCGCCCCGTTGAAGAGCCAACAACAGAAACAAGACTTGCTGCATTTATGAGATTCTTTACAATGATTTTCGATTTCATTGCAAAATTCTTCAGAGGCGAGCTTGACTTTTCTGAAATTTTCTGATTAAAAACGATAACCTCCTTGTATGGCTGTACGCTTTGCAGGGAGGTTTTGAACAATAAAAGGAGGCTAAACAGATGCTTGATTTTTTAGATAAAATCACTGTAATTGAAGAAAATGACTATCATAATCTTATGACAACTCAGGTTGAGCCTTATCTCGAAAAAAGGCGCGAGGACAGATATTTTTTCTCTGCAGACGGCAAAAAGCTTCACTGTGAGGTTTATGAAAAGCTTCTTTCAAGAGGCGCCATGGTGATACTTCACGGCTTTACGGAATCAGCTGAAAAGTTCCGCGAGATTACTTACTATTTCCGTAAGGCAGGCTATAGCGTTTACGCCCTCGACCTTCGCGGTCACGGCAAATCACATCACGACTCCCCAGACCCGCTCAGAGTAGATATCGACACCTTCGACACCTATGCCGAAGATCTTAACAGCTTTATTGAAAATATCGTCAAGCCCTCAGCCAAAGACAGGAATATCTTTATTTACTCTCATTCTCTCGGCAGTACTGTGGCTCTGCTTTATATGATGAAGCATCCGTATACCGTCAGCAAGGCTGTCCTCTCCTCGCCTATGATATGCGGTAATATGGGTATGCCTACAGCTGTTGCAGGCACCGTGGCAAAGCTTCTGTGCAAAGCAGGTGGTAAAAATATACCTGCACCCGGCAGATGCGTCTTTGACCAAAATCAAACCGTTGACAACAGCGATGCCACAAGCAAGGCCAGATTCGAATACTATCACACAAAAAGAATAAAAGAGCCTCTTTATCAGACAAGCGGCCCCTCTTTCAGTTGGGTCAAGGCATCACTTGAAGCAAGAGATAAAATCATAAGTAACAGTATCAGTCAGCTTCGCACGAAAATGCTTATTTTCAAGCCCGAAACCGACAGACAGCTTTTAGGCGAATGGACAGACAGGTTTGCAGAAATGGCTAAGGTAAAAATCAAAGATGTTAAAAACTCACGCCACGAAATATTTATGAGCGGTGATGAAACCCTCAAATGGTATATGGAAGAGATACTTGAGTTTTTTGCATAAAAATATAACAGCGAGCAGAATAACATCTGCTCGCTGTAGCTTTTTATCAGTAGCAGGAGGGATAATCTCCTGCTGTATTTCTGTCTATCATAATCTTTGCCGCCATAGCCGTTCTTGCTATATCCATATTGTAAAGAGGCCAGCTGTGCTTCTCTGTGAGTGGCTTATAATTTTCCATATACTCCGTTACACTCTCAAGGTCATTCATAATAGCCGCAGCCTGAACATTAGCTCCCCAATAGAAGGCATCGGGATAGTCAAATGCTTCCCAATGATAGGTTTCGCAGAACTTCTCATAAAGATTCTTCGCTCTCTGAGTGTCGGGCTCAATTACACCGCAGATAATAGGGAACAGCTGAGATGTTGCCTGAGGATAGTATGTATTCCAGGAGAAAATCTTGGTGGGAATCTTAACGTACGCCGTTATACCCGGCAGATAATAGCCTCCCACATAATTCCAGAGTTTGTTATTTATATTATCTCTGACAATAAAGCTGACTTCACCGCATTGGTCGCGTATATCCGTGTATTCGGTTTTGCCACATAACACTATTTCCTCGAAAATTCTTGAAGCAGCAATAAAGCCCTCATAAACCTCGCAGTTATCCATAAGATATTTTACTCTATGGTTACCCTTAGCATATGTAAGACCGTTCTGGAGAGTGGCAAACATAACATTGGTAATTCTCTTTAAATCTTCTGCGTGAGATACAAGATAATCGCTGTCACCTGTTTTGTAAAAGTATTTATTTACCACTGTAAGGAAGGTTGCAGCATAAGAGTCAGTAGTGTCATATGAATCCGCATTTTCGGGTGTCGAGATTTTTTCTGATACTATCTCGCCGTTTTTCATCGTAACCTTATAATCATAGATAGTGCCGTCAAGGCCGTTGAAATCCTCTTGGGCAGTGTTAAGGTGATCAAAGTGCCAATCCATATATCCCACAACTACATCTGCATACTCCTCGGCTTTATCCAGCAGAGCAAGTGCGGCAAAATCTGCAAAATAGGGATTAACTGTCAGCTCACCGTTTTTTGCATAGGTCATAGGCAGAGCACCGTTAGGAAGCTGCATAGATGCAAGATAAGCAGTTTCTGTTTCATATATCTCAGTGAAAAGCTCTATCTGCTGAGTTGTTGCTTCGGCAGAGTACCCCTCACCTTTCTCAAGGTCGGGAGCATCAACTGCGAAACCGAGAGCACTGACGGCTGTCATATACAAAGCCATCATAAAAGCAATTATTTTATTCATATCAAATCCCCCTTGAAGTTATAAATCAATTATAGCACAATGGCATATGTTGTCAAGCTGACCTTATTCCTCCATCATATCGCTTATCTTCTTTACGCTGTTATAAAGGTCTTTCACGCCTAAAGCTATATTTTCTTCGGGCATTTTTTCAAGATAAGAGCTCGCCTCCAAAGTCAGATAACCGTCATATCCGATTTCCTTAAGTGCCGTTGCAACCTCTTTAAAATCAATTTTCATCGAAAACGGTATCTGATGGTTATCGTGAAGCTTATCGTTGTCGTGGATGTGCAAGGCTTTAAGTCTGCTGCCAAGGCTTCGTATCATTTCGGGAGCAGTTGTTTTACTGCCCTTCATTTCCGCGTGACCGATATCAAGACACGCCACAAAAAACTCATCGTCAACCGCGTCAATATGTGCATTGAAGCTTTTGGGAGTGGCACAAGCCGCAAAGCAACTGTGACGGCGAAGCCTGCTCCAATTCCACATATTTTCAGTAGCAATTTTCACATTATGCTCCTTAGCAAAGGGCAACAGCTCAAAATACATCTCGGCATTTTTCTCGGGTGTACCCTTGTTCATAGGGTGAACAATGCAGATATCACCGCCTGCTTCAGCAACACACTCAATAGCACGTTTCAGATAATACATATTCTTTGGTGATGACGGAAAGGGTGCGTGACCCTGATTGCATACTATACCGTTATCCTGCCCTATTTCTCTGAGCTTTCTTGCAAATGCCAGATAGTTGCTCTTTGCGGCAGGATGGTCAAGAGGCTCCAATATACCTTTGTCATTACTGCACATTCCAAACAAAGAAAAATCCCAACCGTCAAATCCTGTCTTTGCCACAAGCTCAACAGCCTTTTCTTCTCCAACAAGCAAAGCAATTGAATCAATTTCTGTAGAGATTTTCATATTCTCACATCCTTTATGATAGTATTGTATCACTGTTTTTCGAAAAAGTGAATATATCTGCTTAAATAAAAATAAAAAGCACTTTATGAGAAGTGCTTTTTTCGGTGCGAATGACCGAACCCTCTATTATATTTGTTGACAAAAAAACAACTCAGTAGTCATTTAACTACTGAGTTCTGGTGGGCAGGGGTGGATTCGACTCTTGCCGCGCAACGCGGCTTCGGTCATTCGCGGCTCTCGATGTCCACCGGACATCGATTCACTACCGCTCCTACTTCGAATCCTCTATTATATTTGTTGACAAAAAAACAACTCAGTAGTCATTTAACTACTGAGTTCTGGTGGGCAGG
>JAGBSR010000002.1 GCA_017631745.1 Clostridia bacterium
AAAAACGGCGCTATCAGACGAGTCAATGTCAACATAGCAGCAACTACAGTTGAAAATTACCGCAAGCTCAAGGATGCAGGCATCGGTACATATATCCTTTTCCAGGAAACTTATAACAAGGAAAGCTATCTTGAGCTTCATCCCACAGGCCCCAAGCACGACTATGCTTACCACACCGAAGCTATGGACAGAGCAATGGAAGGCGGTATCGACGATGTGGGTCTCGGTGTACTCTTCGGCCTTGAAGGCTATCAGTACGAGTTTGCAGGCCTTCTTATGCACGCCGAACACCTTGAAGCAGTACACGGTGTAGGCCCCCACACTATCAGCGTACCCAGACTCAAGAGAGCCGACGACATCGACCCGGACGAGTTTGACAACGGTATCCCTGACGAGATTTTTGAAAAAATCATTGCCTGTATCCGTATTGCAGTACCCTACACAGGTATGATTATTTCCACAAGAGAAAGTGAAGCGGTACGAGGCAGAGCTTTGGAGCTTGGCATTTCGCAGATAAGCGGTGCATCAAGAACTTCAGTCGGCGGTTATACCGAAGAAGAAAGACCTCACGATTCCGAGCAGTTTGATGTGTCAGACCAGCGCACCCTTGACGAGGTTGTTTCCTGGCTGATGGACCTTAACCATATACCCTCATTCTGTACTGCTTGCTACCGTGAGGGCAGAACAGGCGACAGATTTATGAGCCTTTGCAAAAAAGGTCAGATTCTCAACTGCTGTCACCCCAACGCCCTTATGACTCTTACAGAGTACCTTGTGGACTATGCAAGTGAAGAAACTAAGAAAAAGGGCTTTGAGCTTATTGAAAGAGAGCTCGAGAAGATTCCCAAAGATAAAGTAAGAGCTATTGCCAAAGACAACATCGAAGCAATAAAGAGCTCCAACAGAAGAGACTTCAGGTTTTAATTTTTTGATGAACGTAAGATAAAGAGGGGCGCGGCGGCTCCGTCGCCGAATGAAATTCGGCGTATGAGTGCACCGCACTCATAGAAAGCACTTCGTGCTTTCACGGAGCCGCCCCACCCTCTTGCAGAGACTTTATAAAAGCGAAATCACATTAAAAAGGAGGTAAATATGAGCCTTAACACCACCCCATCATCAGAACGATTGCACATCGGCTTTTTCGGTATGCGAAACGCAGGTAAATCAAGTCTTGTCAACGCCGTGACAGGCCAGAGTCTGTCTCTTGTCAGCGATGTCAAGGGCACTACCACCGACCCGGTAAAAAAGGCTATGGAGTTGCTTCCTCTCGGCCCCGTGGTCATCATCGATACCCCGGGTCTCGACGACGAGGGCACCTTGGGCGAAATGCGCGTCAAAAGGGCTAAGGACACACTTTCCTCAGTTCATATTGCCGTGCTTGTTGTGGACGCGTCTCGAGGTATGAGTGAAGAAGATAAGGTGCTTGCCGCCGAGATAGAAAGAAGAAAACTCCCCCTTATTATTGCTATGAACAAATCCGACCTGCTCGGCAGAGTCCCTGAAGATGAGGACAATATAATTTATGTCAGTGCACGAAATAACATCGGCATAAATGAGCTGAAGGAAAAAATAGTTTCCCTTTCCCGCCAAGCCAAAAGCGAGAAGAAAATCCTCGCAGACTTGGTAGCAAAGGGTGACACAGTCCTATTGGTGACACCGATCGACGAGTCAGCGCCAAAGGGCAGACTCATATTACCCCAACAGCAAACCATAAGAGAGCTCCTCGAAATCGGCGCAGTGACTATGGTTGTGCAGGTACAGGAAATAACAACGGCACTCCAAAATCTAAAGACTGCACCCAAGTTGGTAATCACCGATTCTCAGGCATTCGCTCAGGTTGCAAAGCTTCTGCCCGAAGAAGTGAAGTTGACCTCGTTTTCCATTCTTTTTGCAAGATATAAAGGTGACCTTGATACTGTTGTGCAAGGTGCAGATAAGCTCTCACAGCTTAAAGACGGCGACAGAATACTCATATCAGAGGGCTGCACACATCACAGACAATGCAAAGATATCGGCACTGTTAAGTTGCCACACTGGATAAGGAAGTTTTCCGGCAGGGAGCTTGAGTTTACCTTTACAAGCGGCGGCGAGTTTCCCGATGATATTAGCCAGTTTGCACTTGTTGTCCACTGCGGAGGCTGTACCCTTAACGAAAAAGAGATGAAAAGCCGACTTGACAGATGCAACGAACAAAATGTAGCGGTTACAAATTACGGCACTGCAATTGCTGAAATGAACGGCATATTAAGAAGAAGCCTAGAAGTATTCGAATAATATAATAAACTTAATATTCATATCTGCTAAAAATAATAAAGCAGCCTGCTTAAACGCCGAAGCGTTAAAAGGCTGCTTATTATTTATTATTATACTTCTTCTAATGCCGCTGCACGCTTATCTGCAAGCTCAACAATCATCTGCTGCTGAAGCTTACCGTGAATGGGATAGAAGATGAATGAGATACCATAGAGACCGCGTGCAAGTGCGGGAAGAATACAGAATACAATCCAGATACCCTTGAGTACACCGGGATCTTTGTTTGCGATATCGTGACCGAGCTCGTCTTTGAGAGGCACATATTCAATCCAACGAAGCACCATACCTGAAAGCCAGCCTGTGCAAGCTGTTGCAAGTTTGATGAAGTAACCCTGAACTGTGGTAACAAGAGCTTCATTACGAAGGCCGTGTTTCCATTCCATATAGTCGAGAGAGTCGGCTGTAAGGATGGGGTTACAAACATTGATAATCTTATTAGGAAGACCTGCAATTGTAAGTAAAACAACAATTATTGCAAAGTTGAGAATGCTCTTATCTTCGAAGTTTTCGCTGAAAACTGCACCGTTGGGATAGCCAAGAACAAACATAAGCATATATGCGCCGAGACCGAAGAGACCTGCAGCGATAGCTGTTGATCTTGCGCCAAACTTTCTAACAAGCTTAGCTGCAAAGGGCACCATAACATAGTTGGGCAGACCTGTAAACAGACCGCAGACTGTACGGTAAGCATAGTTGCCTGAGTTATTGAGCCAGAAGAAGCTTTCTGTTGAACCGCCAACAGCCTTGAAGTTATTGAAGAATTCTGCAAGGATAATGGTGAGGAGAGGTCTGTTTGTGATGATGTTTTTCATTGAACCCCAAACTGATGTTTTGTTCATTTCTTCACGGCTCTGAAGAGGAATTCTTTCGCGCATATTGAAGAAGCCGTAGATAGCAAATGATGCAGCGAAAAGAAGCATAAATACTGAGAACGCCTTATATACTTCTGCGTTGGTGATGGAAGGATTGAGCTTTGGAACAAACTTAACCAATATTGGAAGCATCGACGGTATAAAGGTACCGAAAAGCTCAACAAACTTTGTGGTAGTAATCAGATTGTTTCGCTCGTTGATATTAGGCGTAATATTGTAGGTCATAAGGTTCCAGGCACCGAAGTAGCTCATACCGAGACCGTAGATAATGGTAGCAATTGCAACATAAATGGCCTGACCAACACCTGAAATGCCGGGTGTTGAGAAGAGCATCATACCGCCGAGAATCCACAAGGGAAGCGGGAGGAGGAAGAAAGGTCTTACTCTACCCCAACGGGTTCTGGTACGGTCGATAATAAGACCTGAGATGGTATCATCAAGGGCGTCGTATATAGTTGCAAAAAGTTCGATATTAGCATAGTGCTGAGCACTAAGACCTGCATACTGAATAAGGAAGAACTGCTTTTCAGTACCGATGAACTGTGAAAGGTTCTTCTGACCGAAGTTAACAAGAACGAAAGCAGCGATTTCTTTAGGTCTGAGATATCTTTTTTTAGTGTAAGCTAATTTGTCAACTTCCTCTTCAGTAGCCTCATTCTCCTGAAGAGATGTTGTGTTTACTGTATCTGACATTTTATCACTCCTTTTCTCTTATTTGTTATTTTCAAGAGCTTCTCTTGCTTTTCTAACTTTTTCAGCGTGCTCTTCTTCTTTTTTCTTTTCAGCTTCAAGCCAGGCCTCCTGCTTTCTGATGCGTTCAGCCTCTTCTTTTTCCTGCTTGATTCTTACCTTTGCGAGTCTTTCGATTTCAAGGTCTTCTTCGCTTGTTATATCGGCTCTGCTTACAAGAAGGTTGCCTACCATTGCAACAACAAGAAGTGCAATGTATACAAACAGACCCCACGTAGCATCAACAGAAGCGCCTGCTGCAAACTCAAGAGTACCGATGGCAAATCCGCTTGATTCACTTGCGGGAGCGCCTGCCATAATAAACATTGCAACTGATCCCACAGCCAGAATGATGCTGAATATATCTGTAATCCAGGCTGCGTTGGTCCTGGGCTTTGTAAATCTGACAAGAGGCATAAAGAATGCCACAACGATAACTACTATGCTCAGAAGCATAAGCAAGAAGCCAAGCATTATGTAAAGCACGGGACCTTCAAGTGCCGACAGAATACCGCCGATGTCACCGAAAAGAACACCGAAAAATTTAATTGTACTTGTACCGTCGGTGAAAATACCGAGTAAATCAAAATTGAGCGTATCCTTCTCACTTACCACATAAGCCCAGGGAAGAATGAAACCGATTGCCGGGATGAAAGACATAAGAAGTCTTGCGATTCTAAGCTTTGTACCGAACACGGAATATTTAAGGAGATTTAACTTTCTGTAAAGTGAAGCAAATTTTGCTTCTGCTATAGCGCTGTCTTCTTCAAGACGAGCCTCCCAGTTATAGTTGGGAATGTTTGCTTTGCAGTGAGGACATTCAGCTTTAACGTGATAAATTCTGAGTCTGCCACCGCACTTAGGACAATTGCTTGCCATTTTAACACCCTTCCTTTTATAAAAATTACGATTACTACTATTGTATAATTTCCAATAACAAAAGTCAAGATTTTTCCATCTTTTCGCCTTGATGTATCTGAAGTTTTTTCAGATACATCAACATTTCTCACTTGCAAACTTTTTTGTTAAAATATTTGACCTTTAGCCAAAAATGTAGTATAATATTATCTCAAATATATGCTGTTGTCATATAAATAAATTTTCAAATCCGAAAGGAGATATATCCAAAATGGATGACCCCGGAAGTATAATCTTCAATCTGGTCCTGTTATTTGTTCTTATTCTTGTCAATGCCTTTTTCGCAATGAGCGAAATTGCAATTATCTCACTTAACGATAATATGATTGACAAGCTCGCTGAGGAAGGTCATAAAAAGGCCAAGCTTATCAAAAAGCTCACTGAAAATCCCAGCAACTTTTTATCAACAATTCAGATTGGTGTAACCCTTGCAGGCTTTCTTACATCGGCAAGTGCTTCAACAACCTTTGCTGAAATGCTCGCAGACGCAGTTATCAAGGCTGCTCCTCAGCTCCCTCGCGGAATTATCGAGGGCGTAAGCGTTGTTGTTATCACTGTGATTATGTCCTATTTTTCTCTTGTACTCGGCGAGCTTGCTCCCAAACGTATGGGTATGCAGAAGCCCGAGGAAATTGCATATAAGGTTGTAGGCATACTTCTCGTTGTAAAGAAGCTCACCACTCCCTTTGTCAAAATTCTGTCTCTTTCCACTAACGCTGTTGTTCGTCTTTGCGGTTTTGACCCCAATGCAAGCGACGATGTTGTTACAGAAGAAGAAATCAGAATGATGGTTGACGTTGGCGAAGAAAAGGGTGTAATCGAAAATATACAAAAAGAGATGATTAACAACATCTTTGAGTTTGACGATATCGATGTTACGGACATTATGACTCACCGCACAGACATGATTGCCGTTGAAGATACAGACTCTCTCGAAGAACTTGTGAAGCTCTCAATCGAGCACGGCTATTCGCGTATCCCCGTATATCACGAAGACCAGGACAACATCATCGGTGTTGTTTATATCAAAGACCTGCTGAAATATGTCCCCGACGGTCTGCCTGAAAACGAAAGTCCCATGGCTCTCATGCGCGAGGCTTATTATGTACCCTCAAGCAAAAACTGCGGTAAGCTCTTCAATGAAATGACTGAGAAGAGAATTCAGATGGCTGTTGTTGTTGATGAATACGGCGGCACTGCCGGCATCGTAACAATGGAAGACCTTGTTGAAGCTATCGTCGGCAACATCAAAGACGAATATGACGACGAAGAAGAAGAAATCATTGAAGAGAGTGAAAACATCTTCACTATCGACGGTACAACATATATCGAAGAGGTCAACGAGCTTGTAGGCGAAATCATTCCCGAAGGTGACTATGACACCCTCGGCGGATTTATCATCAGCCTTTTGGACTTCCTGCCTCAGGACGGTGATATGAACGAGGTCACATATGAAAACCTCAAATTCACCATTCTCGATGTGGAAGACCGACGCATCGGCAAGGTCAGAGTTGAGATTACCCCTATCGACAGCGAGTAATATATAAAAACCAAAAGCCTCAATCCGCAATGGATTGAGGCTTTTATTATGCATGAAGTATGTCGTATGCCACATCGGGAATGTCTGACATAATGCAGTCAGCACCGATGCTTTTCAGTAGCTCCATAGTCTCTGTGTCGTTGATTGTCCAATACTGCACCGCAATATTGTGTCTGTGCGCATAATTGACAAGCCTCGCTGTTGCAAGATCAAGAATTGATGCGCCAACGGGAATCTGCAGAGCGCTGAACTTGTATGCACCTTCTTCTTTATCAATGCCGAGAAGAGAATTAAAGTAAACCTTCACAACCTCAAGAATTGATGCCGAGCGGGGCATATCGGGATATTTTTCATCGAGATAGGTTGTTACATTCTGGTTAAATGTGCCCACAACCACATCTTCAAGCATTTTCATCTTTTTAAGAGTACCGTAGAGAATGTCAGCCGCTTTTTCACCGAGTTCACCGCCGTTTTTGATTTCAATTATATAGTCAAAATCGCCGTTGCTTTCGAGATATTCGAGCACATCTGAGAGCTTTGAAACACGAAGAGAATCGGGAATATCATCACCACGAAGACCGCTGTAGGGCTTTTCGCCGTTTTCATTCTTGAAGCTTTCGCCGAAGTTGAGCGCGCGAAGCTCCTCGTAAGTATACTCCTCAGGTCTGATATCTTCCTTGCCGAAGTACTCAACAGCATCAGTTGTTCTGTCAAGGGTGTTATCATGGAGAATGATGAGCTCATCGTCGGCTGTGATATGCAGATCAAACTCGAAAATATCTGTCTTGAAGGTATCTGAATTGATACAGCCCTCAAAAGCCATCATTGTGTTTTCAGGGAAGATGCCTCCGCCTGAACGGTGTGCAGAAACGAGAGTTGTGCCGTATTCGGTGATATTACTGTTGTTTGTGTTGTAATCCTTATAGCTTTCATCCCAATCGTGAGTCATAAGCAAAATTAGCGAGCATACAAGTATAACTATGATGCCGCAGATACCCGTGAAAATTTTAAGTCCCGTTCGTTTTTTTGCTGTTTTTTTCATGTTGTTATTCCTTTTTCATAGTAAAAATTTTGTTATTAATCTACACTGCCGAGATTAAATCTAAATGAGAATTATATTAAGAAACTGTTAATTCACCGCAAAATAGCACACAAAAGTCGGTCTGCTGAAAATCTGCTGTATAATAAAAAAACAGCCGGGTGCTGACACCCGGCTAAAAACTGCCTTGTTTTTATATTGTTCCGAAGCAATCAGCTTTACTGATTATTCTTCGGTTTCTTCCTCTGAATTGAGATATGCTTCACTGTCGCGGTGCTTCTTTGTAAGAAGATAACCTGCAAAAGCGCCTACCGCAATAAGTCCTGTGGGAGCTGCAATAATCTCAGGATTTTCCTTGACTGCCTGCACTGTCTTTTCCACAAATGAACCCTTTTCAGAGGTGTTTTGCTCATAATCAAATGCTGTTGTTGTGATTATGTTGCCATTTTCGTCAGTCTCGTAAACACCGTTTAAAAGGTCATCGAGATAAGCGAAATCAAAACCGCTTGTGGTGTTCACTGTGGCGTTCACTGTTGCGTTCACACCGCCGAGTGACTCAGTCACATTAGTGCCATATGTGGTGAGGATGCCCTCACCTACCTGAGCGCCTAAGCTGTTGTTTTGCACAGCGGAATCAACACTCTGGAAAATACCACCAATAATTTGCTGTGCCTTCTCACTATCGGAAGGAACAATAGCATTTACATATTGCTCAACCTCTGCAACCAAATCGTTTTTGATCTCAGGGTTGCGTTCACCATTGAGAGCAGGATTCTTGACAATTTTAAACTCGTACACTGCCACATCCTGATTATCAGGAGCATTGTAATAAGCCTCAAGGATGACTGTTTCACTCTTAAGTGCGGGATCAAGAACGATAGCCGTTGTAGATGAGGGAGCCACACTGTTGCCATTAAGTGTAATGGAAAGATATTCCTCACTGCTGCCCTCAAGGACACCTGCAAGCGGGAAGGGTGTAAACCAGATTTTTTCGCGATCCTGAGCTACCTCGATTTCATATTTCATAACATCTGTATAGAACTCTTCTTCGAGGTTAAAGCAACCGTTCTTACAAGCCAGATCGAAAAGAGCCTGACAACCCATATCCTTGGTATAGTTGACATTCTTTTCATCAAGCATTGTGTGAAGAATAAGTTTCTGCACTGAAAGAGGATCACCGTCCTGCATTGCAACAATAAGCTTGATGGGATCGATTTTTACGTTATAAATATCTGAAATTATTGATGCAGAATAAGCATAGTCAACATATTCCCTCTGCGCAGGTGTTGTTTCAGTATAAACCTCAATGGGAACCTGATAATCTCCTGAAGAAGCAGCAAGGATAACCTTTGCCCAATGGAAAACTTCGGCTTCTGAGGGGTTATCGCTGAGGGGGATATCATCAAAAGATGCTACATAATTCTTAGTACATAAAAGAATAAAACCTGAAATGCTTTCGACGCCGGAGGGCACCTCAACACCCATAAGGGCTGAAATTATGGTAACTATAGCACCGTCAAGGGTAGTACCAACAGGGAAACTTACCTTTTTGCCGTAAAGAGTATAAAGAGCATCGTATTTAATTGCAGCATAAACTACAGCTACCTGTGCTTTTTCACCTGATGATGTGTTCGCAGGAAGTCTGATGCCCTGCTGAACAAGATACTGCTTCATAACATCAACGTCGTCTGTCATACCCATAGCAACAACATAGTAATACACGACATTTATTATTTCCTCGTATGCAGCAGAAGCGCTTTCTATATCATAGGTAACAAGCTTTGTATAATTGCCTGATTCCTTGATAAACATATCGTATGTATGACTGTAAGGATAGTCGGTGGGTTTAGGTATAATATGAGCCTGAGTTGCAGCCATATCATCGTCTCTTATAATCATATTATCAAGCCATGCGTAGTTATACTCAGGATCATCCCAACGCACATTACCCGGATCAACAGTCATAGCTGAAACGAGATCGCTTGTCTGCAGGGCAAGGGCAGGGCTGACGCTAAGGGACAAGAGCATTATCAATGCAAGAGTTAAAATGAGAAGCTTTTTCATTTTGTTACTCCCTTTCCAAAGTTTATTTATATATAGACATAATTTCGTGATTATACATTGTATATGATACAACTTTACTCCCCTTATGTCAACTGAAACCGTAGTTAATTTTCAAAATTTTAATCATTAAACATAAAAAATTGATAAATCTCAAAAAAAATGCACACTCCTGAGACGGGAATGTGCATTTATCTTTAAAGCATCTTAACCGAAAATTCTGCTCCAAATTGTTTTGGGAAGAAGTACTATTGTTCTGAAGATGTTCCATAATTTATCGCCGAAGCTCTCTTTTTCCTGATAATCGTAGTAAGGCACTATTCTTTCGGCATCTTCAGGTGACACCATAAGATACTGAGGATACTCTGCATCTTCGTAAACATCAAGGTCGCCGTGAGCAACAGCTGCGAGCACCTTATGATAGTCCTCGTTTTTCTGTGCGTGGTCGAGACCCTTGATAAACCAGGTGTTGAAGGGGAAGAGACAGGTTGAAGCATCAATCTGTCTGTCAGGTGAAATGAGGTTTGTTTCGCCGTATTTTGCCTGCTTATAATCTTCGCTGAAGGTCTTGCCGTAATCAGCGCAGGTTGCACCGAATGAGGAAAGCTCAATAAACACAAGACCGTCTGTGAGGGTATCCTCGTGCTTGCTTAAAGGGATTGAGGGATTGCCGTATTTGCAGACAACTGCCATATGCATATCGGGATTGTTATCTCTTGTCTGAGTGAGGATTTCCTCAGCTCTCATTTTGATGTTTTCGTGGAAGTAGGTTGCCTTTTCGATATGAGGCGCATATTTGTGGTCGGGGCTGTTGTAGTTTTCACCGAACATATTTATCATTGCTTTTTCAAAATATTCGTCGGTTACACAAGCCCAGGCGGCAGGAATAGTTGCAACTATATCACGGCAGATATCCATAAGAGCGTCGTAGATAGCAGCCTTGAGAGCAGGAATAAGCATAGCTTCAATAAGTGGCTCGAGCACCCCGTACTCATCTAAAAGATCCATAAAATCATAGATGAAGCCGCTGTCATCGAGACTGCCGATATAGTTTTTGAAGGTTTTGTGGCTTACATTGATCTCCCCTGCGAGAAGCTCGCTGAAAAGACTTATACCACCGATTGAGGGTACACATAAAACCACCGAGTCAATATCACTCAAGTCATCCTTATAAACCTCCAGATAAGTCAGTGCCGCATTTGCACTGAAGCTTGATGCCACAAGCTCAACCTTATCTGAGCCTGTTGCCTCTTTTACCATTTCAATGTAATCCTTGAGCTGCTTTGCAATTGCAAAGGGCTCATTACGGCAGTCGTAATTGAAATCGTATCTGTTATCGCCCACGTGGTTGAGCTTGATTTCAGCCGCAACAACACCGTCAACGTTTGAGCCGTCGGGATTGAGTCTGAGCATACCGAAGCTGTCCCAGACATAATTGTAAATGCAGTTGTAAAGGAGATTTGGCTCCTTATTTTTCACAGATTCGATAATGTAGTCATCCATATTCTTAAGGTTGCCAACAAGTCTGTCTGTATCAAGGGGAAAGAAAAGTGATTTCATCTCGGGGTCGTCTTCGTAATATATTATAGTATCGCCGAAGCCTGCAAGATAAACCATAGGATAACCCTCGTCATCATAAGCAAGAGCAGCGCTGCAGCAAGACAGAGCTATCACTAAAACCATAATTATACTCAGAAGCTTTTTCATATATATACCTCCGCAAATTTTCTTTAATGCAAAGCAGAGCCCTATTACAGACTCCGCTTTATTTAAGGGATTATTCTTCTTCTTTTACAACGCCGATACCGAGCATTTCAAGCTGGTCGTTGTCAACAAGAGCGGGACACTCTGTCATAGGCTCGCTTGCATTCTGTACCTTGGGGAATGCAATACAGTCACGCAGAGTTTCAAGACGAAGCATCTGCATAATAAGTCTGTCAAGACCGAGACCGATACCGCCGTGAGGAGGTGCACCGTATTTGAATGCATCTGTGAGGAAGCCGAACTTCTCATGTGCTTCTTCGTCTGAGAGACCGAGAAGATTGAAGATTCTCTTCTGAAGGTCAGGGTTGGTAATTCTGATTGAACCGCTTGCAAGCTCAATGCCGTTGAGTACAAGGTCATAAGCGTTAGCTCTTACCTTTGCCTTGTCTGTTTCAAGATAGTCAAGGCACTCCTCAAGAGGAGCTGTAAACGGATGATGCATTGCAACATACTGGCCGAGCTCTTCGTCCCAATCGAAGAAGGGGAACTCAACAACCCAGAGAAGATTGTATTTATCCTGAGGAATGATGTCGAGCTTCTTAGCCACTGTCTGACGAAGTGCGCCGAGTACGCTGAGAGTTGTGCTTGCCTTGTCTGCAACGATAAGGATTACGTCACCGTTTTCTGCACCGCACTTATCCATGATAGCCTTCATTTCGTCTTCTGTCATAAACTTAGCAAAAGATGAAGCAACTGTACCGTCTTCGCCGATTCTTGCCCATGCAAGACCCTTCGCACCGATACCTCTTACGAATTCTGTAAGCTTGTCAACTTCTTTTCTTGTAAGAACGCTGAATGCATTCTTAGCTGTGATAGCAGCAACCTTACCGCCGTTTTCAAGAGCACCTGTGAATACACCGAAGCCGCAGTTTTTAACCTCTTCACCGATATCTGTGATTTCCATTGCATATCTTGTGTCGGGCTTATCTGAGCCGTAGCGCTCCATAGCCTCTTTATATGTGAGTCTGGGAAGGGGTGTTTCAATATCAACACCGATAGCATCCTTGAATACTCTCTTCATAAAGCCTTCGATGAGAGCAAGGATGTCTTCCATTTCGATGAAGCTCATTTCGATATCGATCTGAGTAAACTCGGGCTGACGGTCTGCACGAAGGTCTTCATCACGGAAGCAACGGGCAATCTGCATATATCTGTCAAAGCCTGCAACCATTGAAAGCTGTTTATAAAGCTGAGGTGACTGGGGAAGAGCATAGAATGAGCCCTTATGAATTCTTGAGGGTACAAGGAAGTCACGTGCGCCCTCGGGAGTTGACTTAACGAGGATAGGTGTTTCGATTTCGATGAAGCCGTTATCGTCGAAGTAGTCACGGATAATCTTTGTGATTCTGTGACGCATAAGAATGTTCTTCTGAAGGTCAGGGCGACGAAGGTCAAGATAACGGTACTTGAGACGAGTCAGCTCTGAGGTCTGGCAGTTTTCGATAATCTCAAAGGGAGGTGTTTCACTCTTGCCGAGAATACGAAGATCTGTAACGAAAATTTCAATCTCACCTGTGGGGATTTCCATATTCTTTGAGCTTCTCTCACGTACTGTGCCCTTAGCCATAAGTACGAATTCGCTTCTTACTGTAAATGCCTTGTCAAAAATTTCTTTCTCGGTTGTATCGTCAAATGCGAGCTGAACGATACCTGTTCTGTCGCGAAGGTCAACGAAGATAAGAGCACCAAGGTCTCTCTGTCTCTGCACCCAACCTGCAACTACAACCTCTCTGCCGCAGTCTTTCGCTGTAAAAGTGCCGCAGTAATCTGTTCTTTTAAGTCCTGTCATAAAATCCATAACTGTATATTTCCTTTCTGTTGATCAATTACATAAGTGATGATATATCAAGTCCCTCAACCTCGAAACACTTGAGTGAGTCGTTGATTGAAAGTCTCATAATTTCTTCTGCAATGTCGTCGATGTTCATTTCGGTTTCGCTGCCGTCAGCCATATTCTTGACCTTGGCAACGCCCGCTTCGATTTCGCTGTCGCCGAGTACAACTGTATAAGCTGCACCGATTTTGTTAGCGTACTTCATCTGAGCCTTAACGCTTCTACCGACGATGTCAAACTGCGCGTGCATGCCGTTGCCTCTGACATCTGAAGCTATCTGTGAAGCCTTGAGAGTTGCGTTTTCGCCCATTGATGCGATATAGAGGTCGCATTTATCTTCAGCAGGGAATTCGATACCCTGAGCTTCCATAAGCATAAGAAGTCTTTCCATACCCATTGCAAAGCCAAGTGCAGGAGTGTGATTACCGCCGATTTCTTCTACGAGGCCGTCGTATCTGCCGCCGCCGCAAACGGTACCCTGAGCACCGATTTCAGTTGAAACAAACTCAAATACTGTCTTGGTATAATAGTCAAGACCGCGAACGATTGAGGGGTTGACCTCATAGGGAATATTCATAGCATCGAGATACTGCTGAGTCTTTTTGAAGTGGTCGTCGCACTCATCACAGAGATAATCTGTCACCTTGGGAGCATCCTTTGCAATGTCTGAGCAAACGGGGCTCTTGCAGTCGAGGATACGCATAGGATTGCGCTCGAGCCTGCCAAGGCAGGTTGCGCAAAGGTCGTCTTTCTTGCTCTCGAAGTATTCCTGAAGTGCCTTGTGATAATTCTTTCTGCACTCAGGACAACCGATGGAGTTAATCTGAATTTTGAGATTCTTCACATCGAGGAAAGCGAAGATGTCGTTTACAAGTGAGATAAGCTCAGCATCAGCAGCAGGTGAAGCAGTACCGAAGCACTCACAGCCGAACTGATGGAATTCACGAAGTCTGCCTGCCTGCGGTTTTTCATAACGATAGCAGGAGGTCAGATACCACAGCTTCTGCGGCAGAGGCTCGTTG
>JAGBSR010000181.1 GCA_017631745.1 Clostridia bacterium
GCGTTTTCACCGCAGGCACTGATTTTTACAAGCTCACCCTTGCGTGATAATAAAATAGCGTTATCTTTTATGGTGATTTTCTTCATAGTTTCACATCCCTTAAAATTATAATTCTATTTTAGCAGAAATTTATACGCAGTTCAAGGAAAAATTGTTGATACCGGTGGAAACAAATATTTTTGCATATTACATTCAGAGATAAATAAAAAATTACCCCTGACTTTTACTGATAGTCAGGGGTAATTTTATCGTCCGAATATTTCCCAACCTACAACCTCGATGCCTTTGTCCTCGGCACGCTGTAAAAGGTCACCGCTTTTAAGAAGCTGATATTCAAATTCTCTTTTCTGCCATTCTTTAGTGTAGTTCTCATTAGGCAGGGCAGGGTGCAGAAAAATTTCCGTAACACCGTCTATACAGTTATCAACGGCGTCAAGATAGTATTTTCTCAAGGTGTCATAATCTTTAATTCTATCCATCGACCAAGGGTTTGATACCAGGTCATCAAGAAGCTTTACACCTCTTTTTTCGGCAGAGTGAACTATCATCTGCTGGATTTTCACTACGGGTGAGGGTATCTTCATACCGATTTGTCTTTCGAGGAAGCCTGCTGTTTTCGGAAAGCGGAAAGGCAGATTGTGCTGCTTGCAGAAATCAAAAGCATCAAGATAAAATCTTCTGCCGTTTATGCCGTAAACAGTACCGCAATGGCTGTCTGCGTGGTCAACCTTTGCACCGCTATCTGTTATATACCTGTACTGTGCCTCAAGCTCTCTTCTTACATCTTTGCGCTTTGCTTTTAATGTGAGATTTTTACTCTCAAGCCAGAAATAGTCTTCACCGAGGGAGGGAGCACCTGTAAGCACAGGGTAACGGTAGGCTTCTTCGTCAGAGTTGAGAGTGATGTGTACACCGACGGGGAAGTCAATATCCTTTGCAAAGTCGGTAGCATCTTCAGCCTCGGATGCCACTGACATAAGTGAAGTCGAGGTAATGAGCTTGTTTCTGAGCAGATCTTTTATAGCAACATTCTGCTCTTTGTTAAGACCGAAATCATCGGCATTTATAATCAGATATTTAGCCATTTTCTTTTTCGTCCTTGGGGAATTTAAGGAAGAATGTGATAACGGAAGCAACAGCCATAGCTACAGCAGGGAATACACAGAGAAGCACCCTTGCTGCAAGTGCAGGATTATCACCGGGATTATCTCCGTTTTCAAAACCGAAGCAACGTGCAGTTACAAAGAAAGCAAGAGAAATGTAAAGACCGTTAAGTCTGTTCATAACACCCATAAGTGAGTTGATGATACCCTCACGCTTAACACCGTGCTTTCTGTAGTCATCATCAACAATCTTTGCACCGATGCAGTCCATTGTTGTGAGACAAGCGGCAACACCGAAGCCCATAAAACTGGCAATGATAATTGCAGGCACCAGAGTTGATACAAAGAAAAGAGGAACAAAACCTACTGCCATAACGATAAAGCCGATACGCCAGACTGTCATAATGTTTACTTTTTTGGTAACCTTTGACCATATTGCCATACCTATAACTGCGAAAACAAGTACAACGGCAAGCATTATTGTTGTCATCATACCGTCTTCATAGCCTAATGTGTATAATACATAGAAGGGTAATGCCTGAGTAATAAGTGAAAATGCAGCCGAATAGAATGCACCTGCAAAGCCGAAAATCCAGAAACGGGGATTTGTAACAAGAGCTATAATGCCGGCAATAAACTTCGGCTTTTCTGCTTCTTCAGGGATAGCTTCAGTTTCACGGCAGCCCCAGAAGCAATACATCATAACAACAAGAGCTAAAAGGCCATAAATCAAAGCTGTGAGTTCATAACCGATTTTGCCTGCAACCATCGGAGTTAAAGCGATACTGATTGCCATTGCAAAAAGCTGACAGGTCTGACGGAAGCTGTTTGTTTTTGCACGATCTTCATCTTTTTTGAAAAGCTCAACAAAAAGACAGCCATAGTTTGCATTTACAAGTGAGTCAAGAGTACCTGTAAGTATGTACATCAGAAGCATATAGATGAACAGCATTCTTCCGTCTGACTGAACTGCACCGGGTACGTTATAGAAAAGAATGAAGCAAAGCACAAGCAGAGGTGTACCGATTAAGAGCCAAGGTCTTCTTCTGCCCCATTTTGTTCTTGTGTTGTCTGATAAAAAGCCGTAAACCGGGTTGTCAATAGCATCAATAAAAGCGTAGATTAAAGGAATATAAGCATATTTCTCCATGGAAAGTCCTAATGTATTCACATAGTAGATTGCGGCAAAGGACTTGAACATATTGATGGGGAGTGATGTGCCGAACATAGCAAAGCCATATCGGAAAGGTGATGTTTTCTTCGTTAGTGCATTAGTAGGTGCCATTGTTTTCTCTCCTTTTATTTAAAATATATGGGATTTGATACTGAACAAATCCTCTTGAGCTTACCGAAGCCCTTATAGACTTTAATGTAAGCAAACTTTACTTTCTTGAGTCTGACTTTCAGATGGCCGTCTTTAAGAGTCAGCTCTTTTTCTCCTTTATCAGTTACGAGAGTAACCTTTTTAGTGTCAGCAAAGATTTCGAGCCACTCATCTTCCTTGTACTCTGCCGTCTGACCCATAACAGAGTCGCCATAAGTGAGTTTAATCTTCACCCCGTCTTTGCTTTCAGATATGAAGCAGTTGCCGTGTCTTATTGCATCAAGGATATCATCGGCGCTTCTCGATTTTGAGTACACTGCCGTAACGGGATTGCCAAGCTTTGCAAACTGCTTAGGCTTATGATAGTCGCTTCCGCCTACAGCGGGAATCTGCCTGCCCTGAGAAAGAAGAGATGTCCACTTTGCTATACCTCTTACATTTGTACCTCTCATAGGGCCGTTCCATATTTCAATCATATCATAGGCTTCGTCATCATCCCATTTATACGGGCAGAGAGGACACTCAGGGTGATTTACAGAGATAACTGCACCGAGAGATTTTGCGTGAGCGATAATGGTCTGCATCTCTTCTTTCGTGTTGGCAATAAAGCTGTTTTCAAATGGTGCAGATACACCGAAAAAGTTCATATGCCCCTTATAGTGAGTCCACTCAACTGCAGGCACAAAGGTAAGACCGTCGATATGTGGCAGTGCGAGGTTTTCAGAAAAGTTATTGTGGTTAGCTATGCCGATAAAGTCAAGACCTTTTTCCTTTGCCATCTTGCCGAGTTCATAAGCACTGAAAGCACCGTCAGAGGCTGTGGAGTGCATATGCAGGTCACCGTATAGAAGCACTTCGCCCTCATACTCAAAATCAATGTTATATGTAACCTCGACACCTTCGTCCATCACATGATAAGCACCGATGATTATCTGCCACTTACCGCTGACAATCCTCTGTGAGAGATACCCTGCCGAGGAATCATGCTCACCGACATAAATTGTCTTGTGAGCACTTCCCGACCAGCCGAGGAAGTTGCCTTTTTCATCCGTAAGACCGATGTCGATGGTGTTTGAGGGCTTGATATCTCCCAACATACCCGATGTGGGTTTGTAGTAGTCATAGGTGACGGTGATTTTAGTCACCCCTTCGGGCACATCAAAGGGGAGGGTATAGTAAAGTCCCTCATTTTCTTTTGTTATCCTATGCTTAATAACCGTAAGCATCACCGCCTGTCTTTATTGTTATTTATATCTTAGCATTTTTAATATGTGTAGTCAATGGATTTTGATGTTTAAGGTATATA
>JAGBSR010000182.1 GCA_017631745.1 Clostridia bacterium
AAAAGAGAATTTGAATATCAGCTTCTTAAAAGCGGTGACCTTTTACAGCGTGCCGAGGACAAAGGCATCGAGGTTGTAGGTTGGGAAATATTCAGACGATAAAATCACCCCTGACTTTTAAAGATTAGATATGCCTTCAATGAGGACAATATACCGTTGGATATATGAAAAATATATTGATGTTAATCTCAAAGTGCTTCGTAGAAAGGGTAAATTATTGTTGAAACTAAAATCAGAGACAGCCAACGGATTATCCGCTGGCTGATGTTCATTTTGAAACCCTCGATATCACCACTAAGTGATTTAAAGATTTTCGCATTGTTTATTCTTAAATAATTTACTATAATTAAAAAAACAGAGGTGTAGTTTTATGTATAACGAACTTCTATACTACAACAAACCTGCAAAGCATTATATGGAAGCCTTGCCCTTGGGTAACGGCTCACTTGGTGCTATGTGCTATAGCTCGGTTGGTACCGATGTGATTTCCCTCAATCACGATACACTTTGGACAGGACATCCTCGTACTATCAAAAAAGATGGAGCTTACGAGTCATATCTTAAAGCTCAGAAGTTGTCTCTTGCAGGCAAATATGTCAAAGCTCAGAAAGAAATTGAGGCGAATTTCCTCACTTGCTGGTCTCAGGCTTATATGCCTTTCGGTGACCTGAAGCTATATTTCGAAAGTGACAATTTTGATACTTTCAAGCGTAGTCTTGATTTGTCCAAGGCTGTGCTAACTAATACATACAAATCAGATGGAGTAAGCTTTAAAAAGACGGCTTTTGTATCACATCCCGACGGCGTGATGGTGTATAGAATTGAGTCTGAAAACAGCAAAACTTTTTCCTTCAAAGCGGAGCTTGACTGTCCTTTGAAAAATGAGACTTACACATCTGACGGCTATATTATCGTTGATGGTGAGTGCCCAGGTGATGCTGACACACAGCATCCGTCCTATCCTTGCCACAACCTTATTTATTCCGACAAAGACGAGGAAAGAGGCATCTTGTTCCGTGGTGCTCTCAAGGTTGAAACCGACGGCGAAATCACCGAAGACAAGGCGGACTTAGATATCAAAAACGCAACCTTTGCAACCATATACTTCACTATAAAAACAAGCTTCAACGGCTTCGACAAGTACCCTGCCATAGAGGGCAGAGAGTACAAAAATCTTTGCATTGAAACTTTAGATAAAGCTTATAAGCTTGGCTTTGATGCTATCAAAGACAGACACATTGCAGACTATAAGTCATATTATGACAGAGTTGCTTTTTCTCTCGGTACAAGTGACAGTCAGCTGATACCCACTGATGAAAGAATCAAGGCTTTTGAGAAAAACAAGAACGATGACGACCTTTATGTGCTTCTCTTTAATTTTGGCAGATATCTGCTGATTTCATCTTCAAGAGCAGGCACTCAGGCGACTAATCTGCAAGGCATATGGAGTAACAGCATCAAGCCCTCGTGGAACTGCAATTACACCACAAACATCAATACTCAGATGAACTACTGGCCTGTGCTTCCTTGCAATATGCCTGAGCTCATGACTCCGATTACAGATATGTTAAAGACCTTATCCGTCACGGGTGAAGAGGTAGCAAGGAATTTCTATAACGCCAAGGGCTTTGTGGTTCACCACAATTCTGATATATGGGGCTTCTCATATCCCGTACAAGGCAGAGCCTGTTGGGGCTATTGGCAAGGCGGTTCGGGTTGGCTTTGCCGTAGCCTGTTTGAGATTTATGAGTACACACTCAACAAAGATTTCCTCGGAAAAACCGCTTACCCCATTATGAAGAAAGCGGCAGAGTTTTATCTTGATATTCTCACCGAAGATGAAAAGGGCAATCTCATAATCTGTCCCGCAACCTCTCCCGAAAACAATTTCAAAATGGGGTTCGGTTCATCATCGACTTCGAAGAGCACCGCTATGATGAATAGTATCGTTCTTGACCTCTTTACAAGCTGTAAAAAGAGCTGTGAGGTGCTGTCGGTAAAAGATGACTTCTATACTAAAATCTGCGACAATATACAAAAAATCAAGCCGCTTTGTATCGGCAAAAAAGGTGAGCTTCTTGAATGGAATGAGCAGTTGCCTGAAAGAGAAGTACATCACCGACATGTTTCTCATCTTTATGCTCTGCACCCTGCAAACATTATAACTTATGAGAACGATAAAGAGCTGTTTAATGCTTGCAAAAAGACATTGGAAATCAGGGGTGACGACGGTACAGGCTGGAGCCTTGCTTGGAAAATCAACTTTTGGGCGAGACTTCGTGATGGCAACCACGCCCTTAGCCTTGTGGATAAGCTTCTTACCCTTGTTGATACCGACGGAGAAAACTACCACCACGGTGGTGTTTATCCGAATCTATTTGATGCACATCCTCCCTTCCAGATTGACGGCAATTTCGGTGCACTCAGTGGTATCTGTGAGATGCTTTTACAGTCTAACGGAGAAAACATTTATCTGCTTCCTGCTCTTCCCGACAAATGGAAAAACGGCTCTGTTAAGGGCCTGGCTGCAAAGGGAAATGTTACTTTAGATATTGAATGGACAGACGGCAAGGTAACAGATTATACTATTCACGGAAACAGCAAAAAGCTAAATATTATAAAATGCAAATAAACAATTAATTTAAGGAGAAACCTATGGAAAAATATCTTATCAACCCTAATCAGAAAATCAGTAAAATCAACAAAGAGATTTACGGTCACTTTTCGGAGCATCTCGGCAGATGTATTTACGAGGGTCTTTATGTCGGTGAGGACTCCCCTATCCCTAATGTCAATGGTATGAGAAAAGATGTTGTTGATGCTCTCAAGGATATGGGCATTCCCGTACTTCGTTGGCCCGGCGGTTGCTTTGCTGATGAGTACCATTGGAAAGACGGCATCGGCCCAAAAGAAAGCAGAAAAAAGATGATTAACACCCATTGGGGCGGTGTTGTTGAAGATAACAGCTTCGGTACTCACGAATTTTTTGAGCTTTGTGAACAACTCGGCTGTGAAGCTTATGTCAACGGCAATGTTGGCTCAGGCACAGTTCAGGAAATGAGCGAATGGATCGAATATATGACCTTTGACGGTGTATCTCCTATGGCTGATCTTCGTAAGGCTAATGGCAGGGAGAAACCTTGGAAAGTAAAATATTTCGGTGTTGGTAACGAAAACTGGGGCTGTGGAGGTAATATGCACCCTGAGTTTTACGCTGACCAATACAGACGCTATGAAACCTATGTCCGTGATTATGACAGCAACAACCGTATTTTCAGAATTGCCTGCGGTGCAAACGCTTTCGACTACAACTGGACAGATGTACTTATGAAAAAAGCAGCGTGGCGTATGAACGGCCTGTCACTTCACTATTACACTCTCCCCGGTGATTGGGGCAATAAGGGTAAAGCTCTCAGCTTCACCAAAGATGAGTACTATACTACCATCGAAAAAGCTTACAAAATGGAAGAGCTCGTACGCCGTCACGGTGATATTATGAATCGCTACGACCCTGACAAGAGAATCGCTATGATAGTTGACGAATGGGGTACCTGGTACGATGTTGAAGAGGGCACAAACCCTGGCTTCCTTTATCAACAGAACACTATGAGAGATGCTATCGTTGCAGGTCTTACCCTTAATATTTTCAACAAGCACTCTGACAGAATCAAAATGGCAAACATTGCTCAGACTATAAACGTGCTTCAGGCTGTGGCTCTTACCGACGGCGAGGATATGCTCCTTACTCCCACATATCACATTTTCAAAATGTATAAGGACCATCAGGAAAACACACTCCTCGGCTCATATATCACTACTCCCAACCTTGCCGACAAGGGTACCCTGCCTAAACTTATAGAAAGTGCTTCAGTTAAAGAAGACGGTACTATTATTGCAACTGTAGTCAACACATCTGCTGATGAGAGTGCAGACATTCACTGTCAGATAGCAGACTTTAATCTCAAAGATCTTTCAGCAGAAATTCTCACAGGCGACATCCACGACTACAACAGCTTTGAGAACAAGAATGTAGCCTACACAAAAGCTTTCAGCGATTACGAAATCCTCGCAGACGGATTCAAAACTACTATTCCTCCCTGCTCAGTTGTTAAGTTTGTAATCAGATAATATGGCAGAATGTAAAAGATGTCTGCTTCACGAGGCAGCAGAAGAGGATACACTCAAAAGCATAAAGGAGCGAATTGACAAGCTCTCCGAAAAAGAAAGAGCACCCGATGAGCTTTACGAAAAGAGGCTCAGCGAGTGCAAACGCTGTGATAATCTCATATCAGGCGTGTGTATGAAATGCGGTTGCTATGTAGAGTTCAGAGCAGCATTTAAAAAGAATAACTGTCCCAATGTGAAAGACAGAAGATGGTGAATATAGTAAAAGTACCTACCAGAACGGCAGGTACTTTGTTTTTTAACAAGATAATCATCTTACTTATTTGCAATCAATAAAGATTTTTTCTTTTCTGTGGCCATCCTTTATACCCCTGCAAGTGAAGTTTTCAATTTTGAGATTTCGGCAGTGTCTTGCCCATATACCATAAGCGGGAAGATTTCTGAATCTCCAGCACTCAGGATAAACCTTTGTATATTCGGGGATAAAAAGTCGGTTATCTTTAATCTCTATGGCATCACGATAAGTTATATCGAAGTTTCTGATAGTTACATCAGTACAACATTTTGTCTTAAGCTTTTGTCTGTATCCTGCAACGATTACAGGAAGCTCTACATTTGCAGCCTTTATATCTTCAACTGTTATATTATACATTTCGCTCTTGCCGTCAAAAATGTTTTTGCCTACAGGCTTCTCATCCCCTGCCTCTTTGACGATTTCTGTTTTGTTTGCAGTTGCAGAAGTAACCTCTGCAGCTCGGTTGCGGTTACCTAAACGGATAAACAGCGGACAGGTACATCTGTCCATAGTAATGTTTTTAACCTTTACATCGTGGACTTTAGCACCATCACAAGCCTCGATTGATACCCCCGAAACAGCACCGGGATAAAGATCTGTCATCAGAAAATTGCAATCCTCGACAGTTACATCATAAATATCATAGGTTGTTTCTGTGCCGATTTTGAAGCAGTTTGTTCTTGAAATAACCTCGCAATTTCTCACAGTGATACCGTGCATTTCTTTTTCACAGCCACACCAGATAGCATTTTTAAGTACAATGCCGTCATCGGCCGTTGACACAAAGCAGTGGTCAATTTCTACATTACAACTTCCTGCAATATCAAATCCATCAGAGTTTGCAACGTTGCGGTTATTCCATATAACAGTATCAGTGATTTTCACACCATCACACACGAGCATTTTATATGTCCACCAAGGCGAGTCTTCAAAAATGATGTTGTGTATCTTAATATTTCTGCATTTTTCAGTAAGAAGAATCGAGCCATATTTTGACTTGTGAGCAAAGCGAATCTGAGCACGATAATCCTGACGCATCTTAATAACATCGATTACAGGTGAAGGAGTAAACATATTTTCACTGACGGGCTTAAGACCAAAAAGAGTACCATTGCCAATAAGCTTGCCACCACCGGTTATGGAAATATTATCACAGTCAAAGGCATAAATCAGAGCGTTATGTTTGTATCCTTTACCACTTGTGTTAGCCGAAAGCGAGCTATCTTTATCGATGAATAATGTCACATTACTGCGAAGAAAAATTGTTGTAGTTATATACATACCACCACTGATTAAAACAGTACCGCTACCATCTTGATGGCATTTGTCTATAGCCTGCTGAATGGCTTTCGCATTGGCTTCATCAGTTGCATTTATATCAGCACCATAATCTCTGATATCGTAACAATTATCAGGTGCTTGTTGTGTAAAATCAATATATTTTTCCAAGGGGTAATAGGATGAATAGTCGCCCTCTCGCACCTGGGTATAAGGCTCCCCTGTTGTTACACGAAGGTCCTTGCCGAATAATAAGGTGTTCAGCTTATCAAATATGTTTCGTTTTGTTTTCATATATTGCCTCGCAAATTAAATTGTTATATGTAATTTTATCATATTTTCACTAAAAAATAAATAGGTAATACATTTTATATCACATATTGAAAACTAAAAGTTATATAATCAACTCAGCCATTTACAAATTATACATCATTGAAACCTATCAATATGCTAAAATAAAATAAAAAGGAGTGTTTAATATGAAAAAAATTATATCTGTTATTTTATCCGTAATACTAATTTTATCTATGGCAGTTGCTGCTTTTGCTTCAGCAGAAACACCTTATGATGACAGCAAGTTTTTTGATTACAAGGGATACACTATCCATTACAGAGAGTGGAAAGCTGAAGAACAGAAAGGTCAGATAATTTTCCTTCACGGCTTTGCCCACACAACATACTGTTGGCATAATATGGCTGAAAAGCTTGTAGCCGAAGGTTATACTTGTGTACTCGTTGATCTTCCCAACTTCGGATATTCTTCAAGAGATACTATGGAAATGGAAAGACTCCCTCGTGAAGAAATTGTGCACGCTCTGATGGTTTATCTTTCAGATGAGGCCTGGTATGTAGCAGGCCACTCTATGGGCGGATTTGTTGCCGAGTCTGTTTATGATAAGTACCCTGAAAGTGTCAACAATCTTCTCCTTTATGGTACCAGTGGTAACATAAACACCCCTGAAATGTCAGAATTTGTGGGTAACCCTATACTTATCAAGCTTCTTGTACCCTTGCTCAAACGCCTTGCTAAGCACGAAAAAGTTATCGATAAAATTATAAAGGTAGCCGTTAAATTCTGCTTCTTTGATAATGAATATTTTGCCGCCTATGACTACTCGGAAATAGTAAAGAGTTTCGTCAGACCCGGTACAGGCGAAGGTATTTTCTATTCTTTCTCAATGCTCACCGACACAAACTATGAGGCAATTAAAAATGGCCCAGCTGTTCTTTACATCAACGGCAGTAAGGATAAGGTTATCAAAAAGAGTGCCGTACAGACTCTTATCGACAATCTTCCCGAAAACAGTGAATACCATATTATCGAGGGCGGCGGACACCTCTTTATTGAAAACTATGCTGATGAAGCAGCGGAATTAACACTCAGATTCCTTGAAAAGAATCCAGAAAAATAACAGAAAAGCTAAAAAGTCTGGTACAACGAGTGCCAGACTTTTAATTTTACTCTGTATGATAAGCTCCTCTGGCCCATAGAATCCACTTAGAACGATCCAGAGGATTTACTCCGTTTCTCGGATTTATATGATCTAATCCATCATTACACTCACGATAGCCGTAGAACGACTGAGAAAGCACTGCCTTGCCCGAAGTTAGAGTTGCAAGCCTTTCAGGGAAATTCATAGATGTTGCAACAGGGACTATAGCTTCGGTTGCAACCATTCCCGAACGGATAACAGGGCTGTCGTATTCGCCGCCCATTTTAACAACTTCAGAGAATATCTTACCCGAAAAATCTTCGGGTGCTGTTACACGGATTTTTAATAGTGGTTCAAGAATAGTTGAACCGACTGCATTCATTCCGTTCATAAAAGCCATAGGGGTACAAACAAAGAAATCTAAGGGATGGGTATGAATCGTGTGATGCTCACCGCCTACCAGAGTACACTTGAAATCTGTTACCTCCCAGCCATAAAGACCTTGTGACAGACATTGGTTGAAGGATGTTCTGATGTGGGACTGATAGCGATAATAGCACTGATTATTAGGCAATCTGCCGTGATAAGAAACGCCATAGCCCCTTGGCATAGGTTCAATATAAAACTCAACCACAGCCCAGCATGGCTTCGGCATAGTATATCTTGCAAGGCCCGTGCCGGCAGTTGCGGGCGTTTCTTTATAAATAACTGTCGGAGGTGAAAACTCGGCAGAAAGATTATATCTCTCTTTGAGCAGATTTGACAGTACCTCAAGCTGAATTCTACCCGTGGTGCTGATAGTTATTTCCTTCTGTCCGTTCTCCCACTTAGCATCTATGTATGGTTCTTCATCTGAAAGCTCACCCAGTGCAGCTGCAAGAGTTGGTACTTTGAGAGGGTCGCCATCTGTAGGAGTTACCTTAACACGAAGAAATGGATTTACCAGATTAGCTTCTTCACTTTTAACGGGCGTGCCGATATAAAAGCCGTTTTTAGCCGACGGCAAACCGCAGACAGCGGCCACATCACCACTTCGCACAATACCCGTATCTGTGCTTTTTGCACCGCAGAATTTCTTTATCTGCGACACTTTTTCTTTTATAGATTTCTTCTCCTCAATATCGACAGCATCGGTTTCAATGATAAGCTTCTTTTCAGGGATAAAAAGCTCTACCTCGTCTCTGTTTGCGATCTCACCACCGAAAAGGCGGATATGAGAAACCTTGCCAAGGGTTTTATCGTGTTCTATTTTGAAGATAATTCCGCACAAATCATCAGTTGCTCTGCGAGTAGAATCAGGCATATATCTCACAAGCACATCTGCCAGCTCTTTTATACCGACAGCATATTTTGCACTGCCGAAAACAACAGGTGTAAGTCTGCAATCAGATATCTCCTTACAGATAAGCTCATCAGCCTTTTCTTTAGAGAGAACCTTATCATCAAGGAAAAATTCGGCAACCTCATCAGAGATATCAGCAAGGGTTTCCGTAGCTCTTTCACAGAATGCTTCGTCATTAAGTGGCACAATATGGCAGTTTTCTGTACCCTCATTCTCTATATCTGTCATAAGCATATGAGTCTGAGATGAGATGCCCTCAAGTTCTTTAATTACACCGCTTACATCTGCACCTGCTCTGTCAACCTTATTGATAAAAACAAGCCTCGGCAAATTCGCAGCATCAAGGGATTTGAGAATATTCTCCGTGTGAGCACGTACCCCCTCAACAGCCGAAACGATTACAACCGCATAATCGAGAGCAGAAAGAGCACGTTCCACCTCCCCTGCAAAATCTATATGTCCAGGTGTATCGATAATATTAATAGTAACTCCCTGCAACTGTGTAGTAGCTGTAGCTGTGCGTACAGAGATGCCACGCTGTTTTTCTATGGAAAGGCTATCTGTTGCCGTTGTACCCGAATCAACAGAGCCTGCAGAGCGAATGGCACCTGTCATATACAACAGCTGCTCTGTCAGAGTGGTTTTGCCAGAGTCTACATGAGCAAGTATTCCTATATTATGAATCTTTTGGGGCATAAATT
>JAGBSR010000183.1 GCA_017631745.1 Clostridia bacterium
CTGCCTGCGCCCATGAGGTCGCCCAAGGAGAATGTGTATGAATCACACCGCCTATTGTGGGGAAAGCCTTATAAAGCTCGATATGAGTTGCAGTGTCTGAGGAGGGATTGAGCTTACCCTCAACAACATTACCCTCAAGATCAACCACAACCATATCATCTGCTGTCATTGCGTCGTACTCAACACCGCTGGGCTTGATAACGATAAGACCCTTTTCTCTGTCAATACCGCTGACATTACCCCAGGTGAAGGTGACGAGATTATATTTCGGAAGTAAAAGATTAGCCTCAAGTACTTCTTTTTTCAGTTGTTCTAACATTCAGATTCACACCTTAAGTTCAATTTGTTCTTCTACCACATTCTTAAGACCTGTCACAAGGTCTGTCTTGGGCTCCCAACCGAGAGCTTCAAGCTTGTCGGAAGAAAGAACAGCATTTTCAATAAGAGAAAAGCCCTTTGCTTCAGCTTCTGTAGGCAGGTCAAAGATAACCTTAAGACCCTTTTCGGGGTAAGACTCAACGAGAGTATGAGCGATGCCTGCAATAGTTGTGATGCAGAGCTTTGATGCAATATTATATGCATTGCCGTTTTCACCGTCAAGGATCACTGTAAGAAGACCTGTGATAGCATCTGTTACATATGTGTATGAGCGAAGCTGTTCGCCCTTGCTTTTCATTACAATATTTTCGCCGTCTGCTATGCATTTCGGGAAAACTGCAACGATCTTCGAGTCCCCTGCCTTCATACCCGGACCGAAGATATAGCTCAGTCTGCCGATTTTTACATTCAGACCGTATTCATCAGCATAGCTTATGCTGAGGGTTTCGCAGCCTTTTTTGCTGAGAGGATAGCAGGAGCGCACCTTCATCGCATCGATTTCACCGTAGGTATCCTCGTCGATTTTATCTACACCGTGAGTGGTACCGTAAACCTCGATAGTTGAAACATAAAGGAAGCTTTCTGCATCAACAGCCTTGGCATAATCAAGAAGATTAAGTGTGCCGTAGAAGTTGGTTTTCATTGTCTCAACGGGATACATTGAGTATTCCTTAGGTGCAGCATTTGATGCGCAGTGGATAATGAAGTCTGCTTTTTTATCTGTGGGCAAAGGCTGACAGACATCCTGAACAAGGAATGCAAGTCTGCCCTTTGCTTCATATTCGCCGTAAGCACTTCTTGCTCTGTCTGCATTTCTTACAAGAGCGAGAATTTTAACATCAAGACCTTCATCCTCCCACTTCTTCATAAGCGAGTGAATGATGAATGAGCCGATGAAGCCTGTGGCACCTGTTACGAGAACAGTCTTGCCCTGAAGCTTATGCCAGCTGAGCGGTGCAGCAGCGATTTTTTCAATATCAGCTTTAACTATATTTGTCATATCAGCCACCGATAGCTCCGACCTTGATATACGCTTCCATAAGAGCGATGTGCTCTGCTGTTGTTACCTTGAAGTTAGTTTCCTCACCCCATACAATATGAACATCTTCGCCAAGCTCAACAAGAAGTGTGCAGGTTGCAACTGTATCTTCGATGCCTCTCTTGATAGCTTCTTCGTGAGCCCAGATAAACTTTGAAAGATAAAGTGACTGAGGAGTCTGTGTTCTTGCGATGAGGTTTCTGTCAACAATCTTATCTGAGCTGATCATATCCTCACTGTAAAGAAGAGCCTCTGTTGTGGGTACGCAGGTAATAGCTGTGCCGAACTCTTTAACGCCGCCGATATTTGTATCGATGATTGCATCTGAAATAAGAGGACGAACTGCATCGTGGATAACAATAATTGAATCTTCGGGATAGTTATCCTTAAGAGCCTGCATACCGTTACGAAGTGATTCCATACCTGTGTTACCGCCGGGAACGATGTGCTTTAATTTTTGGATACCGTATTCTTCGCACCATTTCTGAAGCTTTTCTTCCCATCCCTTAAGGCATACAACTACAACCTCGTCGATGTTTTCGTTTCTCTCAAAAGCTTCGAGAGTATAAATCATAATGGGCTTGCCTAAAACCTTGATAAACTGCTTGGGTACATTCATCTTCATTCTCTGACCCACGCCGCCTGCAATAATTAAACCGATATTCATAATATAACCTCCGTTATTTTAAATTCAGTATAGTAATAATACATACTAATTTATTATATCAAGTTTTATTTATTGTGTCAATAAAAAAGAATACTCCCCTTTTTATAAGGGAAGTATTGTCACTTTAAGCTTTATCTATAATAAAAGTAGTCACACTGTTACCTTTAAGGGTATAGGCAAATTTGCTTTTTGCATCAAAGGAATCAAGCTCATTCCAATGCTCACCGTCTTTGATGTTACCGCTTGTGCGTACGGGTGTGATTTTCCGCATTTCTTCGCCGAAGCTGTGGAAAGTTGCCTTTATCTCTTCATCCTCAGCTTTCTCATTAAGGCAAACCAAAACGAGTCTGCCGGAGGTTTTATCATAGGCTGCGAGTGAGGCTTTATCAGTATGTACTATCGTCATACCCGGTCTTATATAACGGCTGAACTGACCGAAGGCATAGTATTTCTGTGTCAGATAAATTTCTTCCTTGTCGATATCCGCAAAAGCCGTACCCCAGAAGCCCTCCGTCAGATCGGGGATACCCGGCATATCGAGTCTGCCTTTTTCATCGGGTACGCGGGAAATGTAGGCGGCAACAATCTGCCATATAACCCACGCCGAGGGCTTTATTGTATTCATATCCTCTATTATTTTTTTACCGAGCCATAAAGCAGGACCCATTTCGCCTGCATTTTCACCGCTGACACCGCTCCAATCGGTTTCGCTCATCCATATGTTTTTACCGAAACTTCTTGCAAGCTCCCCTACCTTAGGCGTTGCCTTTTCGTAGGTGTGGGTGCTGATTCTACCAACTACCTCCAAAGCTTCAGCACTTAACTTTTTCAAAGCCTTATATTGAAGCTTGGTATTGGTCTCATCGGTAGCAGTAACAGTGATATCTTCAAGATTTCTCTGTTTA
>JAGBSR010000184.1 GCA_017631745.1 Clostridia bacterium
AGTGAAGAGGTAAGAAGTAAAAAGTAAAATCCCACTTGCTGAACGCAAATGGGATTTTTGGAGGTACGTCTCACTTTAGAACCATAGTTTTATAAATTACTTTTGGATAGAATTCTTATTTTTTCTAAGCACCAATATCGTTCCTATTGCTGCAAAAATTACTCCGGACAATGAAAATATAATATAAAAAACATCAGAACCATCTTTATATACCGTTTGCATATCGTTTTCAAAATAGTATATATCTATTTGCTCACCTATTATAAAACTTGATTTATGGGTATTCAATTTAGTTGTTATTTTCTCTCCGTTCACTTCTAACTCAACATAAGTTGTATAATCAATAGGAAATTCAGGGTCGCCTGTTTCTTGTTCATCAATTCTGACAATATGTGCAGTTGTATATATTCGCTCTTCTTTTCCCGTGAATGTGGGAATACACTTAACTGTTCCGAGAATTGTAAACACTAACCCAATCACGATAAAAAGTACACCAATTATTTTTGTTGCTTTCACTGTAATTTACTCCTCTCAATCTATATTTATTAAAATAATTGTACCACTTATAAACTGAAAATACAATAGGATGCGGGTGTCCCACCCACACTTATTCACTCTTACCTCTTACTTCTTACTTTCCAAAAATCCCATCAAAAATTTTATGAAGGAATAGTGAAGAGGTAAGAAGTAAAAAGTAAAATCCCACTTGCTGAACGCAAATGGGATTTTTGGAGGTACCACCCGGATTTGAACCGGGGCATAACGGTTTTGCAGACCGTGGCCTTACCGCTTGGCTATGGTACCATATATGGAGCGGATGACGAGGCTCGAACTCGCTACCTCCACCTTGGCAAGGTGGCGCTCTACCAGATGAGCTACATCCGCATATTAACTTAAAATGGCGACCCGGAACGGGCTCGAACCGTCGACCTCTAGCGTGACAGGCTAGCGTTCTAACCAACTGAACTACCGGGCCATTTGTGGTGGGAACAACAGGGCTCGAACCTGTGACCCTCTGCTTGTAAGGCAGATGCTCTCCCAGCTGAGCTATGCTCCCACATCTTCTGTTTGAGACTCGTCTCTCACAGCGACTCGTATACTATAACAGAAAACTTTCTGTTTGTCAATGGTTATTTTCAATTTTTTTGAAAAAAATTGAAAATTTAAAAATCAAAACCCGTAAAACCTATTTCAGGTTTATTCTGAGGTTTTCCAATCGGGAAATAGTTGAAAAAGATAAATGAAAAAATATCTGTAATACGGCCGAGAATTCTGCTGAGCATATTAAGTATTAAAAATAACGGATCTCTCATCTATACTACCTCCCTTGTTTTGATACACTTCTGCATTTTGTGTTTTGTATTATACAGTATCAAGTTGCCTTAGTTATCAACATATTATTAACATTATATTAATCATAAAGAAAAATATACTTTTAAAGGTATATTAAATTAATTTTTTACTGTATTTTTCTTCAGATCAGGGATTATTTGATTTTTTCTTCGGTTTCTGTCAAGACTTTTCAAAGAGGTGAAAGCGATGAATATACTTATAAAAGGAATTATAATTTATACAGTACTTGCTATAGCCGTGAGATTTATGGGCAAAAGACAAATAGGTGAGCTGCAGCCAGGTGAGCTTGTTACAACTATGGTACTCTCGGAAATTGCCACTATGCCGTTGCAGGATGACAAATTCCCCGTACTAAGCGGCATAACTCTTATTTTTCTCTTCGTTACCCTTGAGCTTGTTTCCTCGTTTCTGGCTATGAAATCCCGACCCTACCGCACTCTTATGCAGGGTCACAGCGTACTTATCATAAAAGACGGACACCTGCTTAAGGATAACCTTACAATGATACGCTACAGCACCGACGACCTTATGGAAGCTCTCAGGCTGAAGGATGTCTTCGACATTGACGATGTGCAATATGCCTATATAGAGACCAACGGCTCGGTGAGTGTCAGATTAAAAAAAGAGGCGGAGCCCGTTACCCCAAAAGATTTAAATGTACCCTGCCGTGAAAACACCCTGCCCTGCCTTGTGATAAGCGACGGCAAAATTATAACAAGAGATTTTGAGCTTTGCTCTATGACTAATGAAAAGCTGCAGAAGATACTAAAGAAAAACAATCTGAGTGTCAAGGAGGTTTTCCTGATGACGGCAGATAAACAGGGAAACATCTATACTGTTAAAAAGGCGGTGAAAAAATGAAAAGGCTCATTGTTTCTTTTGCAGTGCTTTCTCTGCTGTTTGTTTATAATTATTACAGCGAAAAGTATGTTCTCGACTATTGCTCTTATCTCGACAGTACCCTTGAAAGATGTGCTGATGAGCTGAAAGAAAAAAAATACTCATCGGCTGAAAATACTGCCGACGAGCTGATGAAAAGCTGGGAAAAGAATGATATTATCCTTAGTGTGTTTATCGGTGACAGCTCTGTGGTCGAGCCTGAAAAAAGCATTATAAGCCTTTACGGCAGCATTGGTGATAAAAATTACAGCTACTGTCTTCTTGCTGTCAGAGAGTGTCAGGGCTATATCCACGAGATATGCGAAAGCACTCAGACAAATTTTGCAAATATACTTTAAGCTTTATCTATAAGACAGACGGCGTGGGCAGATATTCCCATACCCTCACCTGTAAAGCCCATGCCCTCTTCTGTGGTGGCTTTGACATTTATACAGTCAATATCACACTCTAAGGTTTTGGCAATGTTCTCTCTCATAGTATCGATATAGCCTCTCATTTTAGGTCTCTGAGCAATTATGGTTGCATCAACATTTATCACATAATAGCCCATTTCTTTAAGGTGTTTGTAAACCTCAGCCATAAGCACAAGGCTGTCGGCACCCTTGAACTGAGGGTCTGTATCGGGAAAAAGCTTGCCTATATCGCCTAAGGCAGCGGCACCTAAAAGAGCATCCGATATGGCGTGTAAGAGTACATCTGCATCCGAGTGGCCCAGAAGTCCCTTTTCATAAGGTATCTCAACGCCGCCCATTATGAGCTTTCTGCCCTCTACGAGCTTATGTACATCGTATCCGTGACCTATTCTCATAAGTTTATCTCCTTTAGTTTTTCTGTGAACTCTTCATATGTTACAAAGGTATTGAGTATTTTTATAAGAGATGAGGTTGAAAGTCTTTCGGGCAAGGCAAGAGCCCTCATAAGCTTAATTCTTTTTTCCTTGCTGTCCTGCTTACCCATAAGACCCGCCTCATATAAATCTATATTGGTAATCAGGCGTCTCTCCTGACTGTCAGACTCAGAGCAGATTACCCCTGCCCTTCTGAATGCCTCAAGGAGTATTTCTTCACTTATACCCTCAACACCGAGCTTACCCTCTTTACCGGCCTGAGTTTTTCTCTTCTCTTTGCCGTAAATGTCGGGAATATAGACATGGGTGATTTTATCCTCAGCTATAGAGGACTTGAGAAATTTTCTGATAAGAAAGCCTGCCGAGTCGCTGTCGGTCAGAACTATTATACCCTTTTCATCGGCAAGACGGCGAAGCAACGCCTGCTTTTCTTTATCCTTAAAAATGCCGAAACCGTCAGTCTTAATTATCAGTGCATCAACAATTCTGCTGAGCTTTATTATATCATACTTGCCCTCAACTATAACGGGCTTATCTATCTTAATCATACTCTTTCACCGTTAGATACAAGAAAGAGCTTGACCATCAGCTTCTCTAAAACTATAACCTCGTCGTCGGAGCTCTTTTTCAGCTTCATATCAGCCTCACTGAGCACCTCAAGGCATTTTCTCAAGGTGGGCAAATCCATCTTAGAAGCATCTCTTGCCCCATTGGTAAGACGGAAGGAGGTGTTTCTGTAGCCGAAATCATTGGCAAGAACCTCAGCTCTCTCTCCACAGAAAAGAGAAACCTTGGCTCTGTACATATCAACATAAGAGCTGATGATGGTACCGAGGATATATTCAGGCGAAACCTTTTGCTTTAAAAGGGTGTGAAGCACCTTATATGCCTTGTCAAAGTCTTTTTGCATCAGAGCCTTAGTCAGATAATATATCTTCACATCGTCGGTTTTAACGGCAACAGCGTCAATGTGAGCCTTGGTGATTTCACCTGCAGCATAACCGCAGACCTTATGAAGCTCGTTGATGAGCACATTGAAGTCATCTCCCACCTGAGAGACAAGATAGTTTGCCATCTGAGTCGACAGGATACAGCCCTGCTTATTAGCCGAAGAAATAAGAGGCTTGATAAGGTCGTTACCTGTTCTCTTGTTAAGAATGCAGACAGCACCGTGCTTTGAGATAATATCTGCTGCCTTCTTAGCCTTAGTCAGAGAAAACTCGGGATTTTTCTGAACAAATATAACTATTGAGGTATCGGGACAAGACTCGGCATAAGCAGTGATATTGCTGATATCTCTGTCATTGGCACCCTCTAATTTATAGTCCTCAACTATAAGGCAACGCTTATCGCTCATCATAGGCATAATGCTTGCCTGCTCAAAGACATCGGCTAAGTCGAGACCCTTGCCGTCAAACTTCTGAAGATTGAAGTTTTCGAAAGCAGGCTCAACATTTTTACTTGCAATCATATCCGTATATGTCTTTTTAAGGTAATCCTCATCACCGCAGATGAGATATATAGGATAAAACTCCCCTGACTTTATGTGAGCTTTGAGTTCTTTTTCATTATAGTTTGCCATGCTTTCACCTCGTTTCATCTTGATATTATATCATAGTTTGTCTTTCAGTGCAAGGGAAAACTTGACACGGGGCACACTTTAGTTTATACTTAAAGAGAAATAAAACTTAAAGGAGCAACACTATGAAACCCGTTATAATTGATAAAGAAAAATGTATCGGTTGCGGCAAATGTGTCAAAGACTGTGTAAGCGAAAAGCTTGGCATAATCGACGGTAAAGCCGTATTCAAATATGAAAGATGCATTCAGTGCGGCCACTGCTTTGCTATCTGTCCCACAGGTGCAGTATCAATGAGAGATTACCCCGATGCTGAAAATGAAGCCGTTGTTGATATGACCGAATTCGATGCAGATAAGCTTCTTACAGCTATGAAGTCAAGACGCACAATCCGTCAGTTCAAGGATAAAGAAGTATCAGCTGAAGACATTGCAAAAATCATCGAGGCAGGCCGTTACTGTCCCACAGGCACAAATGCCCAGGACTTTGCCTTCACTGTTATAACTGATGCTTTACCCGATATCGAAAAAGAATGTGTCAAGTTCTTCAGATGGGGTCAGAAGGCAGCTACACCATTCTCAAAATACATCAAAAATTCAACTATCGACGATAACTTCTTCTTTAAGAAGGCTCCTCTTGTTATAGTTGTCAGCAGCAAAGGCCACACCAGCGCTTGTCTCGCTTCATCATATATGGAGCTTATGGCTGAGAGTCTCGGTCTCGGCGTGCTTTACCGCGGTTTCTTCGTTGGAGTTGCAAAGCTCAATCCTAAAATCGGTGCAATGCTTAAATTAGAAAAGGGCTATAAGCCTGTCACTACTCTCGTAATCGGCTATCCCGATGTAAAATATGAGAGAATACCACCGAGAAACAAGGCTAAGGTGAATTATATATAATGCAAGAAACAGGGCAGAAAATCTGCCCTGTTTCTTGCATAGCTAAGACTCACAAATAAAAAAATATATCGGTGACAGCCTGCAAAACTACACAGATATATAAAACCAAAAAACTTGGCTCGGAGTGGTAACTTATCTCCACTTCCTGAATAAATTATATATGACCACAACTGAGCTGTCAACATAAATCTTTACTATTCACTCCAAATATTTGTAGTGTGATAAAAAGGTGAGAGGCGGCTCCGAGAAATCGCTGAAAGCGATTTTGGGAGAACGCCCCTTTGGGGCGTTCTCCTGCCGAACTTCGTTCGGCAATGGAGCCGCCCCACCTCACCTCCACCACAACCTAAAAAAAAAAAAGTCGCCACCAAAGTGACGCCTTTTTCTTTGATTGTCTGATATTCTTATACACCGAAAAGAACAAGAAGTGATGCAGCAAGTGCAAGGATGAAGAAAACTACACCAAGAATCTTTGTGAACTTAGCAAGCTGAGCATCCATAGTCTTACCCTTATTCTTACCGAAGAAGTTGTCTGCTGCACCTGCAATGGCACCGAGACCCTGCTGTTTGCCTTCCTGAAGCATAACTAAAGCAATAATGCCGATAGAAACAAGTATAATAACAATCGCTAATACATACTGAAGAGCTGTCATGAGATTAACCTCCGTAATTTTTATACTATGGTATTTTAACACAAGCCTATACAAAAAGTCAATAGCTTATTCAGACTTTTTACGCTTAGGCAAAGGTAACTTTACATTTTTTATCTGAGCAACATCTTTTTCTTCAAAAATCGGCTCAGCACCGTTTTCAACTGTATCCTTAGTTACTGTAAGTACACCGCTTTTACCGCTTGAGGGGAAAGAGTACATATACTCCATAAGGAGCTTTTCAATTACCGAACGAAGACCACGGGCACCTGTACCTGCCTCAAGAGTTTTCTTAGCAATGCTTCTCAGAGCATCTTCTTCGAACTGAAGCTCAATTCCGTCAATACCGAAAAGATATTGGTACTGCTTTGTCAGAGCATTTTTAGGCTCAGTCATAATTTTCACAAGAGCGTCTTCGTCAAGATTATCAAGAGCTGTGATAACGGGAAGACGGCCCACAAGCTCAGGGATAAGACCGAACTTCACAAGGTCGTGGTGGATAACCTGATGCATAACCTTGTCTTTTGCATATTCGTCCTTACTCTTTATCTTGGCACCGAAGCCTAAGCCTGAGTTGCCCATTCTCTTTTCAACCTGTCTTTCGATACCGTCAAAGGCACCGGCACAGATGAAGAGGATATTTGAAGTGTCAATCTGTATAAATTCCTGCTGAGGATGCTTTCTGCCACCCTGAGGCGGAACATTTGAAACAGTACCCTCGAGAATCTTTAAAAGAGCCTGCTGTACACCTTCACCGCTTACGTCACGGGTAATTGAGGTGCTTTCACTTTTACGGGCAATCTTGTCAATTTCGTCAACATAGATAATACCCTTTTCGGCTCTTTCAACATCCATATCGGCAGCCTGTAAAAGTCTCAGAAGAATATTCTCAACATCTTCACCTACATAACCTGCTTCGGTGAGAGTTGTTGCATCGGCAATAGCAAAGGGTACATCGAGTATGCGGGCAAGTGTCTGAGCAAGCATTGTCTTACCCACACCGGTGGGACCGAGCATAAGGATATTACTCTTGCTAACCTCAACATCACCCTTGTTACCTGTGTATATTCTCTTGTAATGGTTGTAAACGGCAACGCTGAGAGCCTTCTTGGCTTCCTCCTGACCGATTACATATTCATCAAGCTTTGCCTTGATTTCCTGAGGCTTTTTAAGAGAAGTAAAGTCAAGCTCTTCTTCCTTGAGCTTTTCTTCATCCATATCGGCTATAATGTCCTCACAAAGAGCTACACACTGGTCGCAGATATATACACCGGGACCTGCAATAAGCGATTTTACATCACTTTGCAATTTGCCGCAAAAGGAACATCTTACGGACTTGTCTTTGATGTCGCCATCTCTTGCCATATATAATTACCTCTTTAAATTATCTTTTATACATAATCTTATCAACAAGACCGTATTCCAGAGCCTCTTCAGCTGTCATAAAGTTATCTCTTTCTGTGTCGGCAGCGATAACCTCAATGGGCTTACCTGTGTTTTCGGCTAAAATCTTGTTGAGCTTTGCCTTGGTTCTGAGAATGTGGTCAGCAACGATTTTGATATCGGTAGCCTGACCCTTGGCACCGCCTGAGGGCTGATGAATCATAACCTCAGCATTGGGGAGAACATATCTCTTACCCTTTGTACCTGAAGAGAGAAGGAAGGCACCCATACTCGCAGCCATACCCATACAGATAGTTGAAACATCACACTTGATATACTGCATTGTATCATAGATAGCCATACCTGCTGTTACACTGCCACCGGGGCTGTTGATGTAAAAGCTGATATCCTTTTCACTGTCCTGGCTCTCGAGGAAGAGCATCTGAGCCACAACAAGGCTTGCAGTTGCATCGTTGACTTCATCTGAAAGCACAATGATTCTGTCGTTTAAAAGGCGGGAGTAAATATCATACTGTCTTTCGCCTCTGTTTGTCTGTTCTACAACATAAGGTACTAATGGCATAACTATACCTCCTAATAATATTACAATTGTGGAACTGACAAATTAAGCCAGTTCCACTTCATTATAGTTATTCTGTGTTAAATGAACCTTAAATAATCACTTAAGATATTTTAAGATTATTCAGCGTCAGCGGCAGCTTCTTCCTTCTTAGCTCTGGGCTTTCTTGCTGTTGTAACCTTAGCGTTATCCTTAACGAAGGTGATTGCCTTTTCCTTGAGCATATCAGCCTTAAGACCGTCAGCAGGAACAACTTCCTTAATCTTGTCTACTTCCATACCGTACTGCTCAGCGAACTTAGCATATTCAGCTTCGATTTCTTCGTCAGTTACATCGAGTGCTTCAAGAGCAGCAATCTTTTCAAGAGCAAGACGGATCTTAACATTCTTGAGAGCTGACTCCTTAGCATTCTCTTTATACATTTCAACTGTCATACCCATATACTGAAGGTATGTTTCGAAGTTCATACCCTGCATACTGAGTCTGTAGTCGATATCTCTGATCTGGCCATTGATTTCGTTATCAACCATAACCTCGGGGATTTCACCCTTTACGTTTTCAGCGAGCTTATCGAGAATCTGCATTTCGATATCCTTCTCGTTTTCGTGTTCCTTATGGTTTTTGATTTCTTCCTTAATCTGCTTCTTGAGGTCTGCAACTGTGTCACAGTCAGCAGCTTCCTGAGCGAAGTCGTCATCTACTTCGGGGAGCTCCTTAACCTTGATTTCGTGAAGCTTGATCTTGAATACAGCATCCTTGTCAGCAAGCTCGGGAGTGTACTCTGTGGGGAACTTAACATTTACATCAAATTCTTCACCAAGAGTGTGACCGATAATCTGCTCTTCAAAGCCGGGGATAAACTGACCTGAACCGATTGTAAGCTCATAGTTTTAACCCTTACCGCCGTCAAAAGCTACACCGTCAACAAAGCCTTCAAAGTCGATAACTGTGATATCACCGTCTACTACAGCTCTGTCTTCGATTGAAACGAGACGTGCATTTCTTTCCTTGAGCTCTTCAATTCTCTGAGCTACTTCTTCATCAGTAGCCTCTACCTTTTTCTTGGTAGCCTTGAGCTCTTTGTATTCTGTGATTTCTACATCAGGCTTAACGAAAATTTCAACTGTCATTGTAACGCCGTTTTCACCGATTTCCTTAACGTCAGCTGACTTTGTGCCAACCATATCAAGGCCTGCTTCTTTAACTGCATCTTCAACTGCTTCACCGAAGCAAAGGTCAAGAGCGTCTTCATAGAGCCAACCCTTACCGAAGAAGTTTTCAGCCATCTTTCTTGTTACCTTACCCTTACGGAAGCCGGGAAGCTGAATCTTGCCCTTCTGCTTATTGAAGGCTTTGTTCTGAGCAGCTTCAAAAGTAGCAGCATCGATTTCGATTTCGAGAGCGTAAACATTTGTTTCAACGTTGTTTGATGATTTTAAACTCATTTCTAAAACTCCTATCTGTGAACTTCATACGTCCACTTGCAATTTAACCCATATATTATATCAGCATTAAAAAGAAATTTCCATAGTTTTTTCAAAATTTTTCCACTAATTGAGGGCAAAAAGAAAGAAAATCTGCAGAAATCAGGGAAAATTTAATACCGTCAACTGTTTCATTCACACTGTGACGGGTAGATTCACCGTGTAAGTGACCGTAATAGCATCTTTTTATATTATGCTTTTTCAGCACATCAAATATCTCTTTACAGCTCTGAGACTGCATAACAGGCGGATAATGAAGAAAAACTATCAGGTTATCCCCCATCTTCTTACCCTCTTCAATAGACTTATCAAGCCTTGCAGCTTCACGAAGAAGCACCTTCATATCGGCACTCTTTTCAGCATCGTAAAACCAACCACGAGTACCGCAGATAACGAAGTCACCAACCTTAAAGGCATTGTTGTGAAGTATGCTGATTGTGTCAAGACCTTCACTCTCAAGCCAAGCATCCATTTTTCTTTTGGTGTTCCACCAATAATCGTGGTTACCCTTTAAGATTATTTTCTTACCCGGCAGATTATGAATAAATCTGAAATCCTTTTCAGCACCCTCAAGGCTCATAGCCCAGGAGATATCTCCGGGGATAACAACGGTATCATCATCGGTAATAAGACTTTTCCAGTTGCTTTCGAGTCTTGAAACATAGTCCTGCCAGCCGCCGAAAATATCCATTGGCTTATCGTCACTGAGAGATAAATGAGTGTCTGCTATTGTAAATATTGACAAAAGAGCTCACCTCTTAAATGCCGAGCATATCATAAACCTTGTTTATCATATCCTCTTTGTTGCAGCAATCTGTGAAACGGGGTGACTTACCCTTGAGAGTTGCAAGCTGTTCGGGGCACTCTTCACCTGTTGTTTCTCTGAGAAGCTCAACCTGACGGAACTCATCGGCATCTTCGGGCACTTCGGCTACGGCACCGAGTACAGCTGCCGAGAACTTATAGGGGTTAGCCGTTGAGGCAATGATTGTTTCTTTTTTGTCGCCTGTTGCCTTCACATATTCATCATATACCTTAACGGCAACAGCAGTGTGGGTATCAAGAAGATAGCCGTTTTTATAGGTATCGGCAATAGTCTGAGCTGTTTCTTTATCGTCACAGCAGCCTGCATCAAAGAGCTCTGTAACAAGAGCCTTAACCTTATCACAAACAGTATACTTACCCTGAGTATTAAGCTCAGTCATCCACTTGCTTACTGTTTCAGCACTTTCATCGGTGAGATGATAGAGAAGTCTTTCAAGGTTTGATGAGATAAGAATATCCATTGAGGGTGAAGTTGTTGTGAAGAACTTTCTGTTTCTGTCATAGGTGCCTGTCTTGAGGAAGTCGGTGAGTACATTATTGGCATTGGAAGCACAGATAAGCTTACCGAAGGGAATACCCATCTTCTTAGCATAGTATGCAGCTAAGATGTTACCGAAGTTACCTGTGGGCACAACAACATTGACCTCGTCACCGTTTTTGATAGTACCGTTTTCTATAAGGTCACAGTAAGCTGAAATGTAATAAACAATCTGAGGAACAAGTCTGCCCCAGTTGATTGAGTTGGCTGATGAGAACATCATACCCTTTTCGTCGAGCTTAGCAGCAACTTCTTTGTCGGTAAAAATCTTCTTAACGCCACTCTGAGCATCGTCAAAGTTACCGTTAATAGCACAGACAGCTACATTTTCACCTGCCTGAGTTGTCATCTGTAATTTCTGCATGGGGCTTACGCCGTCGTTGGGATAGAAGACCATAATCTTGGTACCGTCAACATCTTTGAAGCCTTCAAGTGCAGCCTTACCTGTGTCACCTGATGTAGCAACGAGGATAACGATAGTCTTATCTGCAACTGTCTTTTTAGCGGCAGTTGTAAGAAGATAAGGAAGAAGCTGAAGTGCCATATCCTTAAAGGCACAGGTGGGACCTCTCCATAATTCGAGGATGTTTTTACCTTCGGCGATTGTCTTGATAGGTGACACCTTATCACTTGAGAATTTACCCTTAGCATAGGCACCGCTGACACACATATCAATTTCTTCTTCTGTGTAGTCGGTGAGATAGAGAGCGAGAACCTTCTTAGCTCTTGAGATATAGTCAAGACCTACGAGAGAGTCAACGAACTGCTTTGAAATAGCAGGAATTGTTTCGGGTACAAAGAGACCGCCATCTTTTGAGATACCCTGAGCAATAGCCTGAGCTGAAGTAACCTTTACGCTTTTATCTCTTGTACTTGTATAAAGCATTTTAATATACCTCCGTTTTTAAAGAGAATTATAATCGGTTTATTGTAACACATTAAAACGAAAAAGTAAAGGATAATTATGAATTATCTTTCGCTCGCCGCAGGGCATTCTTTTTGCTATCGCTCAAAAAGAATCAAAAAAGCGATGTTG
>JAGBSR010000185.1 GCA_017631745.1 Clostridia bacterium
GAAAGCTTTTTTGTTTTCAGCCCAGGGAGTTGCGATAACCATTGTATCAATAGGCGGCTGCTCGAGAGTAATGTCAACCTTGAGTGTCTTGCCGTCTTTAAAATCGCGGTATTCACCGAAAATGTGTCTCATACCCTTGCCCTTGATAAAGTCAAGGTCGAGTTTTTTGTCGTGATATCTTATGTCGCCCTCATCAGATGTGGGGGGAAGTTTATATTTGCCCATAGGGAAGAAGTTGAGAATTGAGCTTGTCTGCTCCCAAGGATTTTTCTCGTCAAAAACGAGAAGTGAAGCTGACTGCATACCGATATAACCGTCATCCGAAAGAGTGAAAGCTACAGCGTGCTTGTCTGCTAAAATCAGATAATAGTCCCATTCCTTAATGCGCCATTTGGGCGCCTTGATTGCATCTTTATTATATTTCTGAATAAGGCTCTTTGACCAACCGGGCTCTGCAAGAGTACCGTCGGGATTAAGTAGGTCATGAGCGGTGGTAACCTCGTGATTTCTCGCCATAATATGTAAATCTCCTTTTTATAATTATACATCTTAAATTATATATTATCGAAGCGGATAAATAAAGAGCTTTTTACATTTTTTATGTTATGGACAAAAAGCGCCTCGTCTATTTGTGCAAAAGGCTAAACAATAATATTTTCACAAAGCTATTGACAAAGACAAAAATATCTCATAGAATTAAATTGTAGTGATGAACTGCAACGCAAAAGGAAAAACTGTTGTTTAAAGTTAAAATGAAGTGCTATCACAATTTGTGACGGCACTTTAATCTTTTTTTAGGAGTTGAATAAATGATTGAAATAACCTTAAACGGCAGCACAAAGGAGGTTTCGGCCTTTGGTCTTACTCAGTGGGATAAGGGTCAGAAGCTCAGAATTATCTGGAGTGAAATGCCCGAAAGCTTTCAGGTGCATTTTGCTTCAAGAAACAGCGACGAAGCTATTGTTGTAAATGCTGTGGGTAAAAACGGCGTCTGTGACGTGGAAATCCCCGACGAGCTGCTTAAAAACAGCGCTGATATTTACGCGTGGATTTATACGGTTGACGGTGAAAAAATCGGTGAGAGTACCAAGAGAGCAGTGCTTTATGTCAGACCCAGAGCCAAACCTCACACTCTTGTTGAAGACCTGGAAATGACTCAGCAGGAAATTCTCGAAAACATCCTCGGCGATATAAATGAAAGCATCAAGGATATCAAGAAAAATGGCATCGATGCACAGTAGATTCCTGACTATGTTGTTGCCGAGACACAGAGAGTGCTTGAAAAAGCAGATGTGTGTATGACTGAAAATTCTCTTATGTTTATAGCCGCAAGTGATGCTCATTTCAAAACAGGTGACCACAACAGCGAGACCGGTCTCAGACATCTTTCTCAGGCTATGAGACTCATTGCCGAGAGCTATCCGATTGACTTCGGTGCTTACCTAGGCGATATGACCTCGGCGGGTACGGATATAAGTATTGCTGACGGAAAAAGAGAGATTATGAAGGTTCGTTCTGCGCTGTTTCCGACTCTTCATACAATGCCGTCTTTTATTTGCAGCGGCACCGAAGATTACCTTCTCGCTTCATATAACCGCAACGGCAGATGCATAAGTCAGGCAGAGCTTTATAATCTTACGGCAAGAGATAACAGAGATGTCACAGTGGACGAAGAGCATAAAAAAAGAGGCTTCTTTTATAAAGACCTTAATGCACAGAAGGTAAGAGTCATATGCCTTAATACAAGCGACACCTACGGTGAAAATCTCAATCGTGAATCTGAAACTGCAGTGATGAAGCCCTCACAGCTGCAGTGGCTTTGTGAAAGCCTTGATTTGTCAGATAAGGCTGATGCATCTGAGTGGGGGATTATCCTTCTCGGCCATCATCCCCTTACAATGATAAATAAATTTACCGTAGCTGTAAGTATTCTTGATGCATACTGCAAGGGTAATGCTATTGAGCTTGCAGCGCAGACAGGCGAGATTATCTCTTACGATTTCTCGGGCAAAAACAAAGCTAAAATATTAGGTCAGTTCCACGGTCATCTGCATAACTACAAGGTAAACTTTATAACCGACAGCAAAATACCTGTAGTTGCCATTCCTAATGCATCCTTTTACAACAATAACTTCTACTCTGCCGACCGCTATACTCAGGCTGAAAATCTCACCTACAGTGAAGATATCACCTACAACAAAAGCGTGAACACCGTCAACGACACGGCTTTCTGTGTTGTTGTGATAGACAAAGCCTCGGGCAGAATTCACGCCCTGCACTACGGTTCGGGTGTTGACAGATATATTAACGGCACTACTGTTAACGAAGACAGCCCCTCCTCGGGTGATACTGAGACTGATGATGGCAACGACGATTCAGACAAACCCGGTGGTGATGACGGTACAGGTAACAGCGGAAATACTGACGGCGGCAACACGGGCAATAGCGGTTCAGGAGATGGCGGCGATAGCGGTAACACCGACAGCGGTGAAGAGGGAGATGATAATACGGGCGGAGGCAATACGGGCGAAGGCAATACGGACGGTGACACTCCAGACAGCCCTGATGATGAGGTCTCTTACACAAACCTTGTGCCCACAAGTATAACAGCTGCTAAGTACATTCTGGACGGTGTAGGTTATATCACCGGATACAGACTTGACGAAGCCGGAAATACTGCATACGGCCCCGAATATTCATACACGGGTCATATAGCCACATCCTACGGCGACATAATGAGAATTGCAGGCGGTACATATGACGGCACTCCCGGCAATTATATTTTTGCAATGGATGAGAGCTTCAATATCATCTGGCTTGCAAGCCTTACAGGTGTAGATGACGAGGCGTCGGGTCTGAGCTACGGCTCTTCGGGCGTAATAAAATTCAGTCCGTCTCTTGTGCAGAATGCGAGTCTTGAAAATATTGCCTATATCAGAGTGTCGACTATCGGATTGGGTGAAAATCTTATCGTAACACGAAATGAGAGAATAACCGACCTCGAGGAAGATGATAATGAGTCAGGCGGTATTATCAATTATGTGAATATCATTCAGTATGCTATGGACGCTGCGGGCAATATATACGGCACCAACGGCTACAGAAACAGCAGAAAGCTTCTTTTAACAGGAATTGAAACTGTTGCCGAAGGATATGTTGCAACAGGCTTTATTGTGGCAGATAAGGATGCTGTTATCAGAACAAAGGGTCTTGAATTTGACGGTGAAGAGGGCTCGTGTCTGTGCCTTTACGACAGTAGCTACGGACTTATCAGCTGTATCAGTCTTTCAGGCTCTTCGGACAGTGCAAACGGCATTTCTTATGACGGCACAGTTCACACATTTACTCCGAAGGATGCTCAGAATGATTTCAGCTCAATTGCATATTTCAGACTTTCCGGTAAGGGCAACGGTGAAAATGCCGTTGTTACCTACTGCGAAGAAATCAACTGATAAACAAAAAAGCTCCGAGATATTCGGAGCTTTTATCTTACCAAATAAAGGGTATTAATCTGTATTTTACTTTGGTTTTGTATTCCTTATAGCCTGCAAGCTCTTTTTCAAGAAGAACCTCTTCATTCTTTATTCTTTTTGCAATCAGAAACGGATAAGCAAGAAAAATTACGAATGAAATAAGTGAGCCTAAAACAAGAGGCATCGAGAGGAATAAAAGTAGTGTAACGGCATACATCGGGTGGCGGACAATGCCGTAAAGACCCGTATCAACAACCCTTTGATTTTCCTGCACTTCAATGGTACGGGAAAGGAATGTGTTTTCTCTGAGTACCTCTGCATAAAGGGCATAGGCGATTAAAAAAACTACCGCTGCACCTATAGACACAGCTTCGGGCAAAACATACCAATCAAATCTGTAGTTAAGCCCTGCCATAATAAAGCCTGCAATAAACATAAGTCCGCTGAGCTTTACTACCTTATCCTGTTCGGCCTGCTTTTCTTTTGCCTTAAGGCGTTTTTTAAGAAGCTCGGGATTTTTAAGCATCATTATAATTCCTGCAATAAACATCGGGATAAAGAGTATTCCCATAAACAGCCATCCCTGAAAATACTGCAGAGTGCCGGCAGGAAGAAAGACAAACACACCGACTAGGATTACCCCGAGCAGGAATTTTGCTATAGCCTGAAAAAACAGTTTTTTTGACATAAAACCCCTCTCCTTTATATTACTCAAGATGGCCGACCTTATCGATATATTTCATCACAAGCTCGGCAAAAAGTGTATTAGCCCATGAGAACCACTCGCGTGTGAACTTAGAGGGCTTATCCTTATGGAAGCTTTCGTGCATAAAGCAGGTGCCTGCATCTGTCTGACTCAGCAGACGGATAAGACCGAGCATTTCGTCGGTATCGCATGATGTCAGACCCTGCATTGAAAGAGCTATGGGCCAGATATGATTTTTCGGCGTGTGAGGGCTTCCGATACCCTTAGCCTTTTTACCCTCAAAATAATAAGGATTATTTTTGCTTAAGATGAAACTTCTTGTGTTTATATATCTCTCATCCTGTTCACTGCAATAGCCGAGATAGGGGAGTGAAAGCAGACTCGGTACATTGGCATCGTCCATAAGATTATAGTTGCCGAGACCGTCGGTTTCATAGGCGTAAATCTCTTTTGAGCCGTCTTTTACAACTGCAAATTTTTCAATACCCTCATCGATATCTTTTTTCAGCTTTTCGGCTAAATCCTTGAGCATACTGTCGTTATAGACAGCTTCGGCAATTTCTGAGATATATCCGAGTACCACCGAAGCGAACATATTGGCAGGAATGAGATATCCGTATTTGCACGAGTCGTCACTGGGTCTGAAGCCTGACCAGGTCATACCCGTATAAGCCACAGGCGAGCCCTTGCCTTTTCTTGAAAGAGTATCCTTCTTTTTGCTGAAGGGTCGCATAAAATAATAGGGTGAATTTTCGTGATGCTGTTCGATTGTCCACAGCTCAATGATTTTATAGAAGGCTTTGCGCATATCCTCTGTGAAATGGGAGGTAGCACCTGCCTCTTTCCAGAATCTGTAGGCAAGTCTTACGGGATAGCAAAGAGAGTCGATTTCATATTTGCGCTCCCACACATAATCGGACTGCTCGGTTTTGTCCTTTCGGTGACCGAGACCGTTTGCTTCTCTGTTGAATGCATTGGCATATGCATCAGCGAGAATGCAGACAACCTGATGTCTGAGAAGTCCGTCAACCACATCACAAGCCTCCTTGGAGTCTTTTGCAAAGGGCACATAGTGATTGACCTGAGCCGATGAGTCGCGAAGCCACATAGCAGGGATGTCACCTGTGATAACGAAGCAGCTGCCGTCATCATAAAGCTGCACGGTTGTTTCATATGTGCTCATAAAGCACTGAGTGAACATTTTTGAGAGCTTTTCATCGCCGATTTTCTTGGCGTACTCTGCCGCAATTTCTGAAAGTTTCATATAGTTCTCCTTATAAGGTTATCTTTGACAAAATTATAACACAATGATAAACCATGTGCAATGATAAAATTACAGTTGATGACATATTCAGCCTGATAATATGTTGTTTTAGTCTGAAAAATGTGATAAACTTAAAAAAACTGAATGAGGAATCATACTGATGGAGAAAATATTACAGCTTGCAAATAAAATTAATCTTCCCGATGAGCTTAAAGATAAGCTTTCAGAGCTTGATATGGCTAAAATTGAAAAACTGTCTGATAAGTGCATAATAAAAGGCTTCAATATACTAAGAAAAGAGAAATCACTTCTGCGCCTTGGTGTTATTCTTAATCTTGCCGTTAAAGTAAAGGACAAGTATGATGAAGCGAATATCGATGAAAAGATATATTACGACACAATGAGTGATATTGAAATCTGGTGCAGACACACAAATTATGAGGGTGTTAAAAATTATGGCTGGCTTAAAAATCATGTGAGCTTTGAGCTTTTCAGACTCGGCAGACTTCAGTTTCAGCTGTATGAATGCAAAAATAAAACTCTCTTATATAACAAACTGCCGTTTTCATACGGTGATAAGCTTATTTATATACACATACCCGAGGGAGAAAAACTTGAAAGAGAAAAGTGCGACGAGTCCATAATAGAGGCTGATGCATTTTTCAAGAGATATTTTCCTATGTATCACTATAAGTATTATTTTTGCGAGAGCTGGCTGCTTTGTGATACAAACAGAGATTTTATGGCAGAAAACAGTAATATACTTAAGTTTATGGATATGTTTGAGATTTGCTATAATGTCAAAGTTGATGTGCAAGCTATAGAGCGGATTTTCGGCAAGAGAAAGCTATTTGCAAAGAACTATCCCGAAAACACTGATCTTCAGAAGAGAACAAAAGCTTATATCCTCGGCGGCAAAAATCCTGGTATTGGTGTCGGCGTTATAAGAAGATGAAAATTTGTTAATGTTATTCAGATTAAAGGTGATTTATTAATTAAATATTTTTCAAAAAGCTCTTGACAAACTCTATGTGTTTTGGTATAATTCCAAAAGTCGACTGCACAAGGGCCATTAGCTCAGTTGGTTAGAGCAACCGGCTCATAACCGGTTGGTCCGGGGTTCGAGTCCCTGATGGCCCACCATTTTAGTTGAATATAGGGGTATAGCTCAGTTGGTAGAGCAGCGGTCTCCAAAACCGCGTGCCGAGGGTTCGAGCCCTTCTGCCCCTGCCAAAATAACGGTACTGTTTCAGTGCCGTTTATTTTTTGCGAAAAAGTAGAAA
>JAGBSR010000186.1 GCA_017631745.1 Clostridia bacterium
ATGATGCTGAAATCTGCGTCAGCGCATTCGGTATTGCAGCGAGAGTAGCTAAGAATGCTATCGCTATGGCAAGAGCAGAAGGCATTAAGGTAGGTATGATCAGACCTATCACACTCTGGCCCTTCCCCGTAAAGGCATTCAAGGCTGCTGCTGAAAAGGTAAACACCTTCATCAGTGTTGAGCTTTCAATGGGTCAGATGATTGAAGATATCAGAGCTTCAGTTGAATATAAAAAAGATGTAGTCCTCTGCAACAGAGCAGGCGGTATGATTCCTTCACCCGAGCAGGTGTTGGAAGCAATCAGAAAAGCAAACGAAGGAGGTAACAAATAATGGTAGTATTCGATAAACCTAAATCACTTGCTGATATACCTCTTCACTATTGTCCCGGTTGTACACACGGTATTATCCATCGTCTTGTTGCCGAAGCTATTGATGAGCTCGGCATTGAGGGTCAGACTATCGGTGTTGCACCCGTAGGATGCTCAGTTCTCGCTTATAACTACTTCAACTGCGATATGGTTCAGGCAGCACACGGCAGAGCTCCTGCAGTTGCAACTGGCGTAAAGAGAGCAGATCCCGATAATCACATAGTATTTACATATCAGGGCGACGGCGACCTTGCTTCAATCGGTATGGCTGAAACAGTACACGCCGCAGCAAGAAACGAAAATATCACAATCATTTTTGTCAACAATGCTATTTACGGTATGACAGGCGGTCAGATGGCTCCCACATCACTTCCCGGTCAGGTGACTCAGACTTCACCCTATGGCAGAGATACTTCACACTGCGGTTTCCCCGTAAAGGTCAGCGAAATGCTCGCTACTCTTGACGGTGCAGGCTATATCGAAAGAGTTGCTGTAAATAACGTTAAGAACGTAAAAAATGCTAAGAAGGCTATTAAAAAGGCTTTCCAGAACCAGATTGACAAGAAGGGCTTCTCACTTATCGAGGTAGTTTCAACCTGTCCCACAAACTGGGGTATGACTCCCATCAATGCACTTAAGTGGCTCGAAGACAATATGCTTCCTTATTATCCCTTAGGCGTATATAAAGACAGAGACGCACAGAAGGAGGCTGAATAATATGGCAACAACTCAGATTTTAATTGCCGGCTTCGGCGGTCAGGGTGTACTTTTCGCAGGCAAGTTCTTAGCTTACAAGGGTCTCATCAGTGACAAGCAGGTTTCATGGCTTCCCTCATACGGCCCTGAAATGAGAGGCGGTACTGCTAACTGCAGTGTTATCATCAGTGATATGCCTGTCGGCTCACCTATCGTAACAAACCCCGATGTACTCGTTGCGATGAATCTTCCCTCACTTAAGAAATATGAGGGCGATGTAGTTCCCGGCGGTATCATTATCGTTGACTCAGCTCTTATTGCCGAAAAGGTTCAGAGAGACGATGTTACTACATATTATGTACCTGCAACAAAGATGGCAAATGACGAGGGCTTCTCAACTCTTGCTAATATGATTCTTATGGGTAAGCTTATGAAGGTTTGCAGTGACATCGGCTTTGACGGCACAGAAACTGCCCTTAATAAGGTTGTTCCTCCCAAAAAGGCTAATCTTATTGAGATTAACCTTAAAGCTCTTAAAACAGGCTACGATTTTGAATAATAAGAGGTGTAATTATGGATATCAAGATTACTAAAACAACTACTCCCAAGGCTAAACCTCAGAAGGGTGAAAAGCTCGGTTTCGGTAAAACCTTCACAGACCATATGTTTATGATGAACTACACAGAGGGCAAGGGCTGGCACGATGCAAGAATCGTACCTTACGGCAATATTTCACTTGACCCCAGTGCTATGGTTTTCCATTACGGTCAGGAAATGTTTGAAGGTCTCAAGGCTTATAGAGGCGCAGATGACAAGATTTATCTTTTCCGCCCCGATATGAACGCTAAGAGAGCTAACGCTTCAAACGAAAGACTCTGTATTCCCGAAATTCCCGAAGAGATGTTTGTTGAGGCAGTTAAGGCTGTTGTTGACATCGACAGAGACTGGGTACCCTCAGACGAAGGCACATCACTTTACATCCGTCCCTTCGTAATTGCAACTGACGAATTTCTCGGCGTTGCTCCCTCAAAGACATATCTCTTTATAGTTATTCTTTCACCCTCAGGTGCTTATTATGAAAGCGGTCTTGCTCCCGTAGGCATCTGGATTGAAGACGACTATGTAAGAGCTGTTAAGGGCGGTATGGGATTTGCTAAGACAGGCGGTAACTATGCTGCTTCTCTTATTGCTCAGGTTAAGGCTCACGATGCAGGTTATTCACAGGTTCTCTGGCTTGACGGTGTTGAGAGAAAGTATATCGAAGAAGTCGGCGCTATGAATATTATGTTTAAGATCGGTGGCAAGGTTATCACACCTGCACTTAACGGCAGCATTCTTCCCGGTATCACACGTAACTCAATCATCAACGTATGTAAGGCTTGGGGCTATGAGGTTGAAGAAAGACGCATCAGCGTTGACGAACTCGTAGCTGCAGCTAAAGACGGCACACTTGAAGAAGTATGGGGCACAGGTACAGCTGCAGTTGTATCACCCGTCGGCAAGCTTCGTTATATGGACGATGTTATGACCATCGGCGGTGGCGGAATCGGTGAGCTCACACAGAAGCTCTACGACGAACTCACAGGCATCCAGTGGGGCAAGAGAGAAGATCCCTACGGCTGGAGAATAGAAGTTAAATAAGATATGTTAAAGGGCGTCCGATGGGCGTCCTTTTTGTTACAATGTCATACTTATTTCTAAATTTCAACTTATCACTCATCACTTATCACTCATCACTTAAAAAAGCTCCCCAATGGGAGCTTTTCACAATTGTGCAGACTTCTCCGCTAACAATTGTCTATATAGCGGAAAAGTCACAAACGCTTAGTAAGTACCAAATAAACTAACGGCCAAAGCCTTGCTCATTCGGCAGAGTACTGAACTCAACCGCTGATTATATTATGAGCTGTCTGATTATATATACTCTTGGAAAAAAATGTGAATTTACATTTATTCGATAAAATTAAAGGGCAGCCAATGGCCGCCCTGAATATTAACCTTTAAGTCTTGAAAGCATAATCTTAGCCGCTTTGTAAATATCACCGCAGCCGAGAGTGATGATAATATCGCCTGACTTTGCATTGTCGAGAACATAGTTGCATACCTCATCAAAGGTGTTGAACCATACACTGCCGGGAATTTTCTCGGCTAAATCTTTTGTATAAATGCCGTAGGTGTTAACTTCTCTTGAGCCCATAATCTCTGTCATAACACATCTGTCGGGTATCTGAAGCACCTTAACAAAATCGTCAAAGAGGATTTTTGTTCTGGAATAGGTGAAGGGCTGATGTACTGCCCATACGGTGTTGTAGCCCATTTTCATCACGGCTTCAAGGGTAACTCTCAGCTCTTCGGGATGGTGAGCATAGTCGTCTGCAATTGTGATACCGTCAACCTCGCCGAGTATCTCAAAGCGTCTGCCTGCACCTGAAAATGCACTGATACCTTTTTCGCAATCTTCATATTTGCAGCCTACATTTACCGCCGCTGCAAAGGCTGCCAGTGAATTGAGAATATTGTGTGTACCCGGAATATTGAGCTTAAGGTGAGCGATTTTTTCGCCCTTGCTCATAACATCAAACTCTGCAAAAGCACCTCTGTTATAAAAGATATTGGCAGGGTAGTATGTACAGTTTTCACTGTATCCGAATGATATTTTCTTGATGTCAAGCGCCTCAACAGTTTCGCAGGTGTTTTTGTCGTCGGCATTATAAATTACAGCCTTTGAGCAAAGAGAGCAGAACTTATTGAAAGAAGACTTGATGTTGTCAAGATTTCCGAAAAACTCCAGGTGGTCTTCATCAACATTGAGAAGAATAGCAGTGTCGGGTGAAAGCTCGTGATAGTGGTTTTTGTATTCGCAGGCTTCGCAGACGAATATATCACTCTTGCCTGCTCTGCCGTGGCTCTCGATTAAGGGGAGTCTTCCGCCGATGAGACAGGTGGGGTCTTTTTCAGCTTGAATGAGTACCTGAGAAAGCATTGATGTAACGGTTGTTTTGCCGTGGGTACCGCATACGGCTATGCAATCTGAATACATTCTTGTTATGGCACCGAAAATTGCAGCTCTTTCAAAGCAGGGTACACTGCCGTTTTTTGCAGCAACCAGCTCAGGGTTATCCTTGAGAATTGCATCTGTATAAACGATAAGCTCAGCGCCTTCGAGATTTTCGGGCTTCTGGCCTAAAATGACCTTCATGCCAAGGTCACGAAGCTTGGTGATGTTATCACCGTCGTTGTTGTCTGAGCCTGAAATCTCATAACCCCAGCTGTGAAGTATCTCAGCAATGGGACACATACCCGAGCCACCGATACCGATGAAGTGTATTTTCTTTACATCCTTTAAAATTTTATCTATTTCAAGCATAGAGTTTCACCTCTTAAAATATTCTAATCATCATTATATTGCATTACGCTCAATTAGTAAACACTTTTTTAAAATTAACAATAAAAATTTTTCAGCATAGTATATAGTATCTTAATATGTCGGGTGAGATTATGAATGAGAGAATACTTATTTTAGGCGGCGATAAGCGTCAGCAGTACTTAGCAGATATTCTGAAAGAAAAGGGCAAGGATGTTTTTCATTTAAGATTCTCTTGCGATGCTTATGAGCTTGACAATATTTTAAGCTATTCGCATATAATTTTGCCCTTGCCTGTGAGTAAGGATAAAGAAACCCTTTACAGCAGTGATAATCTTGCTTTAAGACTTGATGATGTTATCGGTGGGATTAAGCCTTGTCACTGTGTTTTTGCCTCGGGGCTTGACTGCAGGATTCTCGATTATTTTGAGGATAAGGATATAGATTGCTGTGACTTTATGAAAGATAAGATATTTAAAAAAGCCAATGCATATCTCACTGCCCAGGGTACACTCAGGCTTCTGCTTGAAAACACAGAAGATTACATTGTCGGTAAAAAGGCTCTTATTGTCGGCTTCGGTGATGTTGCATCAACTCTCGGTGAGCTTTTATCGGGTTTAGGGGTTGAAATATATATTACTGCAAGAAGCTTAAGAAAGCTAAGTGTGGCAGAATATTCGGGATATAAGACAATAAAGCTCGGTGAAATCGAAGATAGGATTAATAATTTTGATTATATTTTCGGCACTGTACCCGTTAATATTCTTGATGAGCCTACTATTAAAAATATCCGTCAAGATAGTATTTATACCGAGCTTGCTTCGTATCCTTTCAATGCAAATAAGACTTATTTTCAAAAGCACAACAAGAAATATTTAAACGGATCTTCTTTGCCGGGCAGATATCTGCCTTTTGCCGCCGGCAGAATTATGGCTGAATATATACTTTCTAATTTATAGCAGAGGGAGTGATTTGCTTGAATAATATTAAAGTCGGCTTCGCACTTACAGGGTCATTCTGTACCTTTGAAAAGGCTCTTTTACAAATAGAAAACTTCATATCTGAAGGTGCAGATGTAATACCGATTATGTCTTTTAATGCGAGAAATATTAATACGCGTTTCGGTAAAGCTCAGGATTTCGTTGATAAAATCGAGTCACTGACAGGTAACAAGGTAATTGCAACAATTGAAGATGCTGAGCCAATCGGGCCAAAAAACTTGACAGATGTTCTTGTTGTTCTGCCTTGTACGGGAAACACTCTTGCAAAGCTCGCTATGGGTATATATGACACTCCCGTAACTCTTGCTGTTAAGTCTCATCTGAGAAATCAGAAGAGTGTGGTAATCGGTGTTTCTACCAACGATGCGCTCAGCAATACTGCTAAAAACATCGGAACTTTATTAAATTATAAGCATTACTATTTTATCCCTATGGCTCAGGATGACCCGGTAAAAAAGCCTGTGTCGGTTGTATGTGACTTTGACAGAGCTGTTGAAACGGTGAAGTATGCTCTGAAGGGAAAGCAGCTGGAGCCTGTTTTAATTTAAGCTCGTCGAAGAGGGGAGAGGCGGCTCCATAAATCGCCC
>JAGBSR010000187.1 GCA_017631745.1 Clostridia bacterium
CTTCGCCGTGATCTCAACATCTCATACGACAAAGAAGTTCTCAGACTCATTGACCTTTTCAGAAGCGTGGGTCTTTATGTGGGCTCTGTTGTTATCACTCAGTATGACGGTCAGGGTGCGGCTGATAATTTCAAGGAAAATCTCCGTAAGCTGGGCATCAAGGTTTTCACTCACTATAAAATTGCAGGGTACCCCTCAAATGTGCCCCTTATTGTTTCCGATGAGGGTTACGGCAAAAACGAATATGTTGAAACCGAAAGAAATATCGTCGTTGTAACAGCCCCCGGCCCCGGCAGCGGTAAAATGGCAGTTTGTCTGTCACAGCTTTATCATGAGCATCTCAAGGGTATTGAAGCAGGCTATGCAAAATTTGAGACCTTCCCCATATGGAATCTGCCTCTCAACCACCCTGTCAACCTTGCTTATGAGGCGGCAACTGCTGACCTTAATGATATGAATATGATAGACCCCTTCCACCTTGATACATACGGCAAGGCGACGGTAAATTATAACCGGGATATTGAAATTTTCCCCGTACTCAATGCTATCTTCACTCGTATCTACGGCTCATCACCCTACAAGTCACCTACAGATATGGGCGTAAATATGGTAGGAAACTGTATCACCGACGAGGAGATTGTCTGCAACGCCGCAAATCAGGAAATCATCAGAAGGTATTACAATGCTCTTTGCGATGCACGCCACGGCGCAGACACAGCAAAGGAAACCGAGAAAATCCTGCTTCTTATGAACAAGGCAGGCATCACAGTAAAAGACAGAGAGATTATCAAAGTTGCAAACAATGTTGAAAAAGAAACCGGTGCACCTGCAGCTGCAATTGAGCTTCACGACGGCAGAATTGTTGTAGGCAAGACAAAGGAGCTTCTCGGATGTGCTTCTGCCTGCGTACTCAATGCACTCAAAGCACTTGCAGGTCTTGATGATAAGCTTCTGCTTCTGCCTTCAAGTCTCATCGAGCCCGTGCAGAACCTCAAGGTAAATTATCTTGGCTCAAAAAATCCGAGACTCCATGTTGATGAGGTGCTCGTTGCTCTGTCGGTAAGCGCCGCAACAGATGAAAACGCCGCAAAGGTTATGGCGTGTCTGCCTATGCTCAAAGATTGCGAGGCTCATATTTCGGTTATCCCCTCAAGTGTCGACCGTGAGCTTTTCAGAAAACTCGGCATTCATCTTACAAGCGAGCCTGAATATGAGAACGACAACCTCTATCACTTATAATGAAGCATAGCTTCAATTCATGCCAAAGGCAATTCATAAAAAATTAATCAGCAGATTTCGGTCTGCTGATTTTTTATTATATTGTTTTTGTTATCTGATGCTTTGCCCAAAGCAACAAGGCTTCGGACATACTTTCAAAATTAATATCTCCGCCATTTTTAAGGTTCATAAAAGTTTCAACTATAACCCTGTCCTCAGCCGAAAGCACCGATAATAAATCTCTCTGGTGACGGATATATTTCCCTGTATCTCTGAAAGCCACAGCCTGCATTGTGAAAGATGCAGATTTATATAAACCACGGAGGATATCCTCACTCTTTTCATAGAGCATATTGTGCACACAGCCGTGATATATATTGCAGGCGCCTGTCTTTATGGCTCTGTTAATTGCATTTTCATCAAGAAGTGCAAGAAGTTCATCAAGGTTACCTCTGATGGGGGTAGTATCATAATAAAACTGAAAGAGGTCTGATGCTTCCCAATTAAGAATTTCATCTTTACCCGAAAGGAAACCGCAGATAAGTTCTCGGTTTGGCAGAGAATCTAACATATTGTTATAGGTTTTTATATCCTCGGCTGACAGTTTATCGAGTATCACAACCATATCGATATCGCTTTTGTCTGTGGCTTCGCCTCTGCCGTAGCTACCTTGAAGTCCCACAAACCATACGCGATCTGTAAATGTTTCGTCTAAAGCCTGCAGAAATTTATCTGTCCATATGTTGATATCTATCACTTGAGTCACCTCCGATTTATTCAGACTAAACACGGCGGGGAAAGAGCCGTTTCCTTTTGCTCATTTCCCCGCGTTACATTATTATTTTTATTTTACGCTGATAGCTTCGATGATGTCGCCCTCAGCGTCAGCATCAACTGTAACTGTGATTGTCTCACCCTTGTTGAGGATTACAACCATTGCATTATCACTTGCTTCAATGCTGTAGTAAACACCCTTGTCGTCAAGTTCGATGAAGTATACACTCTCTCCGCCCATAACTGCTGTGCGGATATCGGTAATTGCACCCTTAACTTTCTTTGTTGCTACCTCGGGAGTTTCAGTCTCAGGTGTGCCGGTTATATCTTCAATCTTGTCAATGTCAACATCGATGTTGATGTTGTTCTGCTTGAGCTTCTTTACATATGCATCTGTACACTCTGCGATTGTAGTACCTGTTACAACTACCTGATAGTTTTCAACATTAACCATCGCATAGCGCTTAACAAGGTTATCCTTATCTTTAAGTGACATAAAGTAGGTGGGCTCACCGCTGATATTGAGAAGAATGGGGAAGGTTGCAGCATATGCGTAGTCCTGAACTTCACCCTGAGCGGATGACTGAGCTGAACGCTCCTTGGCACCTGAAACAGCATAGAAGCTTGCATCCTTTGTTCTCATATTAACGAGCACGAAGCCGATAATAGCCTGGTCATTACCTGCTGAGGTAACACCTGTATAAAGATAAACGTCGTCGTTCTGAGCAAGGAAGTTAGCGCCCTCAGTTGCCATCTTAACGCCGTCCTGACCGAGAAGTGAGTTGATAAAGCCGTTCTTATACTGACCGTAGTAGTTGAACTGCTCAAGAAGAAGGCTCTCTGAATAGATACCGTCAATCCACTGAAGCTCCTTGCTTGTCTTAACCTCTTCTGCGGTATATTCTGTCATTTCGCCTGTAACTGCATCTACGATAACAACACCCTTTACATCAGTACCGCCGAAGAGACCGATTGTCTTGTCAAGTACGGGGCACAGCCAGTAGGGCTTACCTGCTTCGTCGATTTCAAAGTGAGGCATATCGAAAATGTATGTGGGATAAGCAAAACGGACATGTCTCATAAGATACTTACCGAAGTGCTCATTGACTGAATACTTGATATACTGACCCTCGGGGAGAAGCTTAAGCTCAGCCTTCTGAGTTACCATATTTACAACAACATAGCCGGGAAGACCCTCTTTTGTGTTTTTAAGCCACTTGAAAACATCGCCGTATGCAAGAGTTGTAACCTTAACGGGCTCGTTTTTATAGTTGATCTGTGTCATCTGACCCGAAACTTCAAACTGTGAGATAGCGCCGATTGAAGCAAGGTCACCGAGAGTACGGTTAGCAAGAACACCTGCTGCTGCATTATCAAGTACGGGTACTGCCGAGAAATCAGCCTCCTCGATATCGCTTGCAAAGCTTGTCTCCTCATTTACTGCGATAATGTTGCTGTAGGTCTTGGCTCTGAAAACAACTGATGATACAGCAAATCCCACACCGACAACAACTGCGAGAATGGCAATAACAGCAATAGCAGGCAGGCTGCGTTTCTTCACATATTCTGTATATTCGGGCTTAAGGAAAGCACCTGAAGTAACAAAAAGAAGACCAATAAAAATTGCAGCCACAACACCGATAAACATATAGGTATCTGTGCTTTTGAAATTGAGAGGGGGAAGCATAAAGTAATATGCAATTGCACCGCCGATAACAGTACCGATAATGCTGATGATAAGCTTAAGTCCTGATTTTTCGGGCATAAGATAAGCGCTCTTGCCACGGCCCTTGGTGTTGTCACCGCCGCCTGTAAAATCTACTTGAATAGGTTCCATTAAATTCACTCCTTAGATTAATGATAGTTGGATAATATTGTAATTATACATTGAATGCCGGAAAAAAGCAATAGTAAAAACCATTAATTAAAATTACCCTGCTACTTTGTCGAAAACTTTCTATTGAAATATATCTGTTTTTATGTTAAAATAAAGTAATTATGTTATACAGTAATTAAATTAGTATATATGAGGTGATATAAATGGGCTTACTTCAGAAAATCTTTGGCGATTATTCAACCAAAGAAGTCAAGAGAGTTAAACCGACTATGAATAAGGTGCTCGCTCTTGAAGAGGAATATGCTGCACTTACAGATGCTCAGCTCAAAGCCAAAACTGCAGAATTCAAAGAAAGACTTGCCGGTGGCGAAAGTCTTGACGATATTTTACCCGAAGCATTTGCTACCTGCCGTGAGGCATCCTGGCGTGTGCTCGGCATGAAGCACTTCCCCGTGCAGATTATCGGCGGTATCATTTTGCATCAGGGCCGAATTGCAGAAATGAAAACAGGTGAAGGTAAAACTCTTGTTGCTACCCTTCCCGCTTATCTTAATGCACTTTCAGGCAAGGGCGTTCACATTGTAACAGTAAATGACTATCTTGCCCGCCGCGACAGCGAATGGATGGGTAAGGTTTACCGCTTCTTAGGTCTGAGTGTCGGTCTTATTGTCAACGGACTCGAAACCGACGAGAGACGCAAGGCTTACTCTGCCGATATTACATACGGTACCAACAACGAAATGGGCTTTGACTATCTTCGTGACAATATGGTGCAGTATTTTGAGCAAAAGGTACAGCGCGGTCACAACTTTGCAGTAGTGGACGAGGTTGACTCAATCCTTATCGACGAAGCGAGAACTCCCCTTATTATTTCGGGTATCGGCTCTCGCTCAAGTGAGCTTTACAACACAGCTAATATGTTTGTAAGAAGCCTCAAGTGTCTCAAAATCGGCGAGGTCGACTCAAAGGCAGACTTTGAAGAGCTTGCAAAAGAAGCAGGCGCCGACTACGTTGTTGACGAAAAGGCTAAGAGCGCCACTCTCACAAAGAGCGGTATCAAGAAGGCTGAGCGCTTCTTCAATGTTGAAAATCTCAGTGATCCCGAGAATATGACACTCTCCCACCACATCAACACTGCTGTCAAGGCTTACGGCATTATGACAAGAGATGTTGACTATGTTGTAAAAGACGGTGAGGTACTTATCGTTGACGAGTTCACAGGCCGTATTATGATAGGCAGACGCTACTCAAACGGTCTTCATCAGGCTATCGAAGCTAAAGAAGGCGTTAAAATTGCAAAAGAAAACAAGACCCTTGCAACTATCACATTCCAGAACTATTTCCGTCTTTACTCAAAGCTTTCGGGTATGACCGGTACAGCCATGACAGAAGAACAGGAATTCCAGGAAATCTACTCACTTGACGTTATTGAAATCCCCACCAACAAGCCCCTCGCAAGAATTGATCAGCCCGATGTTATCTATAAAACAGAGCAGTTCAAGTTCAATGCGATTATCGATAAAATCATCGAGTGCAACAAAAAAGGTCAGCCCGTTCTCGTTGGTACTGTTTCAATCGAGAAGAGCGAAAGACTTTCATCCGCCCTCAAAAAACGCGGTGTAAAGCACAACGTACTTAATGCAAAGCACCACGAAAAAGAA
>JAGBSR010000188.1 GCA_017631745.1 Clostridia bacterium
AAAATAATAGGTCCCTTTGATGAAATACGCACACCAATTACCGCAATCAGCATAATAGGTGATGTGATGATTATCATTATCAAAGAAATTAAAATGTCCATAATTCGCTTGATAGCCGCATTTGCAGGATTGTCAAGAGGGATGTTCCTTGTGTTAATAACAGGCAAGGTGCCCACCATATCCACCTGGCACTTGGATTTAAAGTATCTGTACATTGACGGGATAATGGTCACTCTGATTCCCGACTGTTCGCAAACGTCTATAAAGCTTCCAATCAATGGCTCCTCGTTGGTAGCAACGCCAATAACCACCTCATCGGGGTTAAGCTCCTCCAAAACCTCACTGAGCTTTTGGTAGCCACCGTGCCACGTTAGCCCCTCTATCTTCTTTTCGCTCACGCAGCCGATAATCTCATATCCGTAATGAGGGTTGTCATCTATCTGTTTCTTATATGCTCGGGCACTGTTTCCGTTTCCCACAATCAACACGGTTGTTTTGTGCTTTTTGCCCCTTCTGACGTTATGGGAAACCTTTATGATAACAGTGTTTTTAAGGCTGAGCGCCGCAAAGGACAGCGCCACGCTCAAAAGCAGCAGCTTGTAGTACGTTTCGCCAACAGATGTAACGACAGTAATCACCACAACAAGCACCGAAATGATAAAAAGCTCAGCACCTGCCAGCTTGATAATGACCCTATGAAGCTTGTCAAGAACTGTTGAAGAATACATATCACACACAAAGTAAACCACCACAGCCGAAACTGCGCAAATCGTAGCGATTGCCATAGTTGTTTTGCTGTAGGTATCCTTCTCGTAGCCGAGAATAAGCATGGCAAGGTACAAAGCGCCCATATTTATCAGCATATCTGTAAAGGCGTTGAATATAGCCAATGTTTTACTTGAATCCTGCTTCATAAAGTCCCCCCTTTTCAAAAAATAAGCCTGACGGTTACTACAACAGTTTACGCCAGGCCTTTTTATTTCCTTGTGCCGTTTGCAAAGAGCGAGCCGCGACAGCTAAAATCTGCCTTGCCCTTCGGAATTACTCCTTTTCAGCCTCTTCAGCCAATCTCTTAGCCTCTTTAGCCTTTCTTTTCTCTTCTTCGGCTATCTTTTTCCTGATCTCTGCACAGTAAGATTCATATTTTTCGCAAATCTCGTTAACCTCGCCGTAGCCCATAACATGAGAGTTTTCAATCCACAACGCCTTTTGACAAAGCTTCTTAACCTGATCCATATTATGAGAAACTATAACGAAGGAAACGCCCTTTTGGCGAAGCTCATCTATCTTCTTTGCGCACTTGCGGCGGAAATTTTCGTCACCAACAGACAAAATCTCATCCACCAGCAAAATCGACGGCTCAACGTCAATGGCGATTGCAAAGCCAAGACGGGCAACCATGCCCGATGAATAGTTCTTCAGCGGAATATTCATATGCTCCTCAAGCTCGGAAAATTCCACAATCTCCTTGTACTTATGCTCAAGCTCCTTCTTGGAGTAGCCGAGGATAGCACAGTTTAAGTAAACATTTTCCTTGCCCGAAGCTTCATAATCAAAGCCTGCACCAAGGTTAAGAAGGGGGGCAACCACGCCGTGTGTCCTTACTATACCCTCAGTAGGCTCATAAATGTCGGAAATTATCTTTAAAAGTGTACTCTTACCTGCACCGTTGTGACCGATAAGAGCGATCGACTCACCCTTTTTCAGCTCAAAGCTGACATTTTCAAGGATTCTCACCCTTTTGCGCTCAAGCTTACCCTTAACAAGCCTTACAAAAAACTCCTTAAGGTTGTCAACCTTTTCGTCACGGCTGTAAAAATCCATACTTACATTTTCAAGCTCAATGACGTTTTCACTATTCTTCATTACATGTTTTTTATGACTTTTGAACATCTTTTTCACCATTAAATGCTGTAAATGAATTTACGCTTTGTAGCCATAAATATGATTGCACCAACCAAAAGCGCACCGAAGCCGATACCGGACAAAAGAAGTGCATCGCTGACAGGATTGAATGACTCAATTACCTTTTGCACAGCAACAATTTCATCACCTATGCTGGCAACATACTGCGGGTCCGTTGCCAAGCCCTGCTCAACAATCAGTGTCTCAAGCTCAGCCTTATGAACAGTATTCCTGTATACCGCATTTCTGAAATACTCCACAAAGTGGTACATAGGATTGAGCTTTACAACTGTTTGCATCATCTTTGCAAGAACACTTGCTTCCGCCTTCTGGTCAAAAACAGCGGGGCTGTAAAAGATAGGTGTCAAATACATCCACAAGGTGAGAAATACGTTATAAAAATGCATTATGTCTCTAAAGAAAACATAAAGCGCGGAAAGAACAAGGGAAATACCGTAGCAGAAAAGGAACAGTGCAGGCAAGGCAACAAGTATTAAGAAAATATTGAAGCCGAACACCGCTTGATCCCAAACGAGCCATGAGAACATCATAACGCCCAAAAGCGCTACAAATGAAAACAGGAAGTTAACCACCGCGCTGAGTGCGCATGCAAGTGGGAAGACGTTATATGACATTTTATTCTTCGTCAGCAAGCCGCGGTTCTGCACAATTGAAGGCAGTGCCTGATATGTGGCTGTCCTCATCATACCGAAAACGATGTTACCGCAAAGAAGGTAAAGTGCATAGGTATTTTGCTCCGCCTCAGTGGTCATGCCGCCCCTGCCGAACATGAAGCTGAACACGAGGAACATGACAAGCATGTTGAGAAGAGGGTTGAGAACTGTCCAAAAGATACCGATAACGGAATTTCTGTACTGAACCTTAACGCTTCTGATAACAAGCTGCTTAACTATGCTGACATTTTTAAAGAATTCCTTTTTTTGAAAGAAGAACCATTCCTTAAATTCTTCTTTCATCTCGGACTTCTTTTGAGCCTTTATTTCGGCTGTGCTGAAATCATTATTGTCCATAGAATCATCCTTTATAATATTGCTGTGCGCGAAATAAACGCGCAAAATCTTAAAGCACTGTTGAGACAATTATACCACAGTGTACT
>JAGBSR010000189.1 GCA_017631745.1 Clostridia bacterium
TCAAGTCTGTCTTCAATAATCTTTGTGATCCATTCGGGGTCAGCAAGGAACTGACGGGCAACGCCTACACCGTCGATTTTGCCTTCAGCAATAGCAGTTGCACCAACATCGGGCTCCATACGGCCTGCGCAAACAACGGGGATGTCAACAAACTTTTTAATGTGAGCAACATCTTCAAGGTTACAGTTCTGAGGCATATACATGGGAGGATGTGCCCAGTACCATGAGTCATATGTACCGTTGTCAGCATTGAGCATATCATAACCTGCATCCTGAAGGTACTTAGCTGCCTTTTCTGATTCAGCCATATTACGGCCGACTTCTGTATATTCTTCGCCGGGCATTGCACCTTCGCGGAAGCCCTTCATCTTTGACTCAACTGAGTAACGAAGTGAAACGGGGTAGTCCTGACCGCAAGCGTCTTTGATAGCCTTAACAACCTCAGCCGCGAAACGGTAACGGTTTTCAAAGCTGCCGCCGTATTCGTCTGTACGCTTGTTGAAGAATTCAATTGCGAACTGGTCAAGAAGATAGCCCTCGTGTACAGCGTGTACTTCAACGCCGTCAACGCCTGCATCTTTACAGAGCTTAGCTGTTTTAGCAAAAGCTTCGATGATTTCGTGAATCTGTTCCTTGGTCATTTCAGGGCAGGTGATGTCAGGTGCCCAACGAGCAGGCTGGGGGCTGGGACAAGCAAGCTCGTGACTTGTATCAAGGATAGGCTTAATAAGCTTACGGGTAAACTTATTTTTGTGAAGAGGACCTACAAGCTCGGTAATAGCCCATGAACGGCCCATACCTGCTGTAAGCTGAATAAAGAGCTTAGCGCCGGTCTTATGGATTTCATCCATATAGTCCTTGAGTTCTTCAAACATTTTGGGATTCTGCCAAAGCCATTTGCCCCAGAAGGTGTCACGAAGAGGTGCGATACCGGGGATGATAAGACCTACATTGTTGTTTGCGCGCTCGAGGAAAAGCTTAGCAGCTTCCTTATCAAAACCGCAACCTGTAAGCTCGAACCAACCGAAAAGTGATGTACCGCCCATAGGACACATAACGATTCTGTTTTTGATTTCAACATTACCGATTTTCCAAGGGGTAAACAATGCTTCATACTTGGGATCTGTTTTTGCTGTCATCTTTAATTCTCCTTATACTTTGATATTCAATATGAATATGTATAAATACACAGATACATTCTATCACATTAAAGTGTATAGGGCAAGATGTATTTGCATTTTTTCTCAGCTTTAAACTAAAAAAATGCACACCGTAAGATGTGCATTTTTATGTAAGTTATGTAATCTTATAATCAGATCTCGTTGAGAGTCATAAGATAATCTGCAGCCTGAGCTCTTGTAATAAGTGAGCCAACATTGAAGTTGCAGTCTGAAATAACCTTAAGTGCAAGAGCAAATGTCTTGAAGAAGCCTTCGAAGCCCTTATCAGCTGAGCAACCGAGAATTTCAAGAGCGAGCTTGATAGCTGTAACACTCTTTGTGCTGTCTGATTTGCCTTCTTCGCCCTTGATTACATTCAGAGCGTTTCTGAGCTCGTTTGTCTTAAGTGCACCGTCGGGAGCAAATGTTGTTTCTGTTACAGGTTCCATAATGCCGTTAAGAAGAACATATTCGATAGCATCATAATATTTGTGAGCAGCGATATCTTCATACTTTGTGCTGATTTCACGGTTGGGGAGTGCTTCGATAATCTTATTAGCGATGAATACGTGACCTGCTGCATCGGGATGGCTGTCTACATATGAAGCACCGTCAATATCAACATATTTGTAGCCGAATTTTTCGGCGCCGTCAATCATAGGCTTGTTACCAACACCCATAATAAAGTCGATAACAAACTTTGTAATAGCAGCTTTTGTTTCGTCTGTTTCTTCGTCTGTTGTGATTTCTTCGCCAACAACACCTGCTTCGGGATAATCGTAATATTTACCCTTGATGCTGTTGTCGCTCATACCTACAACCATAAGAGTAACATCGGGGTTAAGGTCATAGATATCCTGAATCATAATATCCCAGTTTGTGAAGAAATCCTGAAGAGCCTTGTAGAGTGCTTCGGGTACAGTTCTGCCGAGCTCTTCGAGAGCACCTGCTTTATGAGCAAGGTCAACGAGAGTTTCGATTGTACCTACATCCATTGTGCTTTTGTCAAGAATTTCCTTAACTTCAGCGATATAGGGGTCAGCTACATTAGCTTTTTCAAAAATATCTGTTACAAACCAGCCGAGGAATGCACCCCAATCGTTACCGCCGATACCGAGTGTGATGAGATCAGCTTCTCTGATTGAGTTTTTAAACATATCTCTGAAATGCTCTGAGCCGGGAAGCATTGCTTCGCCGTGACATTCACAGATCTGATTTTTATAAACATAGAGGTGGCTGGGATGGAAGAGATAATCATCTTCGATTGTTGCTGCATAATCATCTTCAAGCATATAACGCATTTCGATTGTTCTGAAGCCGGGGGCAGCAAGAGCTGTCATTGAGCCGTCTTCAATAATTGCGTTAGCAAGCACGTCGGCATATGATCCGGGGTATCTTGCGTAGGTTGAATCGTAGTTAGCTTCGTTGAACAGCTCGTCGTTTTCTGTGATTTCATCACGATAGCCGCTTGCTACACTGTCGCCGAGAAGAACATAGTTCTTATACTGACCGTAGTGAGCATCAACTGCATCCTTATTGAGCTCTGCTGCAAAGCTTACAAATGTAGCTGAAATCATTACAATTGCAAGTAAAACAGCAAGAGTTTTTTTCATAAACTTTTTCATTGTTATTCCTCCAGAATGAATATTATGAAATTATTAATTTCGATTAATAATACCACATATAAAAATTCTAGTCAAGTGAGATGGTAATTTTAAGGTTATATTTAAAGGTGGGTAACAATTATGACAAGATTTTCGTCATATGATGATTTTTCTGTGGCTTTTGATTTTATCAAGTGCGCCTTTTTCAAGCCGTGACACCTGAGCCTGAGATATTCCGATTTCTTTTGCTACCTCGGTCTGAGTCAGACCGTTCATAAATCTCAGAGAAAGTATATTCTTTTCTCGTTCGCCAAGGTCGTTAATTGCCTTTTTAAGCAGTATTTCATCTATCCAGTCAACATCTGTATTTCTGTCGCCAATCTGATCCATTACATATATTGTGTCGCCTGCATCGAAATATACGGGCTCATACAGTGATACCGGCTCAACTATAGCTTCGAGGGCAATTACAACATTTTCTCGTTTCACGCCCATTTCTTTTGCTATTTCGTCTATTGTCGGCTCGCGCTGTGTTTCATTGATTATGCGCTCCTTGATTTTCATGGCCTGATACGCCGTATCCCGCATAGAACGGCTTACTCTTATGGGGTTATAGTCTCTGAGATACCGCCTGATTTCACCTATTATCATAGGTACTGCATAAGTGCTGAAGCGCAGTCCGAGAGTGACATTGAAATTGTCGATAGCCTTGATGAGTCCGATGCATCCCACCTGAAATAAATCATCGAGGTTTTCACCCCTTGCGGCAAAACGCTGAATTACACTGAGCACCAATCTGAGATTGCCGTTGATGAGAGCTTCCCGTGCACGGGTATCACCTTCTTTAATTTTAATCAGCAGCTGAGTCTTTTCCTTTTCACTCAATACCTTTAATTTAGATGTATCTATACCGCATATTTCAACCTTGTTGTAATGCAAATTAATTACCTCCGAAAGTGTTACTGAGATAATTATTGGCAATGCAGGGTTGATTATAATTGGAAAAATAAAACTCCTCACCGTAAAGCGAGGAGCTGAATTCTGTTTACCATTCCCTGATAATTTCGGGATTAGCGAAAATTTCTTCGAGTTTTCTTACAAAAGGCATTGTATCGTTGAAAGCGCCGAGTCTGTGGTCAAATACGAGGTTAATAGGAAGCATCTTCTTTGTTTCGATGTCAACCTTACCCTTTTCGTTTTTATAAGCATAGTTTCTGTCTCTTGCAGCACCGAAGCCGAAAAGGAATACTTGAGGATAAAGAAGGGGAGTGTAGCCGATATTGCCTTCGAGCTCTCTGTGAACGCTGCCCCAGTTTGTAAAGCATACAGTACCCTCGTTGAGTTCTTCCATAAGAATCTCAGTACCGTCCTGGTTTGACTTCTTAAGCATATCCTGGAACTTGGTTACCTTGCCTTTGCCGATAAAGCCTGAAGCTATCTGAGCTGCAGTTGAAACAAACTTACCTCTGAGCACAAAGCCGACCATTCTCTGTGAGATAAGATCAAAGAGAACTCTGTTTATGTCAGATTTCTCAGCGCGCTCTATAACATCATTTACAGCAAACTGAAGCTCTTTGAGATTTTTTTCTTCTGCGTGTAAAATCTTGATGGGGAAGGTTTCACCTGTATCAAAAATATAAGGCATTGCAACATCAACATGCTTTTTAACTATAAGTTTGCCGCTTGATGATGTGTGATTATATTTCATATGAGCATTAAGTCGGGGAGCTGCCTTGAGACCTTCAACAAGCACTCTCATCATAACAGTATTGAATGAAAGCTTGTAATCGACCTCACTCTGAAGCTTTTTGAACTCTTCCCAAAATTTTGTTATATCAGCTTCATAGAAATAACCTGCGCCTACGGTTTCTCTCTGAGCATTTGTAAGTACATTGCCTGATACTCTTTGCTTAAGTCTGAAATATTCAACTCTGTCGCCGTCTTCGGGAAGCTCGAGTGCGCCTGCCATAAACTTTTTAAAATCCATAATGTTTCTTCCTTTACATTTGATGTGTCTTCTGACTACCATTTAATTATAGCATAAAAGCGACGAATATTATTAATTAATTATTAATATTTTGTCGACTTATGTGAAATTTAAAGCTTCAGATTACTTGTTCGGGCTATTGAATAAGCAAATAAATAATGCTATAATGTGATAAACTATAAAAAGGCGGTAGAAAATATGACATTTGAAATTATCGGCAATCAGTTCGTCAAAGACGGCGAGCCTGTAAAGCTTATCTCAGGTGCAGTGCACTATTTCAGAAATATGCCCGATACCTGGAGAGATATATTCAAGAAAATGCGTGCAATGGGTCTTAACTGCGTTGAGACTTACTGCGCTTGGAATATGCACGAAAAAAAGAAGGGTGAATTTGATTTCAGCGGTAATCTTGATATTGCAAAGTTTATCACCATTGCAGCTGAAGAAGGTCTTATGGCTATTGTGCGCCCCGGCCCATATATTTGTGCTGAGTGGGAGTTCGGCGGACTTCCCTGGTGGATTCAGGCTGAGGATGATATGGAAATCCGTTGCAGTAATGAGGCTTACATAAAATATTTTGACAGATACCTTGCTAAAATGTTTGAGCATATAAGACCTCTTCTCTGCACCAACGGCGGTAATATCATTATGCTTCAGTGCGAGAATGAATACGGCTATTACGGTGACGATAAAGAATATCTCAAGCACCTTTATAAAAGCTACAGAGATATGGGCATTGATGTGCCTCTCTTCACTTCTGACGGCACAAGCAAGGATAATCTTCTTGACGGTGCTATTGACGGCTGTATGGCAACTCTCAACTTCGGTAGCCGTGTAGAAGAAAACTTCCGTGCACACGATGAGCTTTTCCCTGACCAGCCTAAAATGTGTATGGAAATGTGGAACGGTTGGTTTGACGCCTGGGGTGACGAGTACCACCACACAACAAGCGCTGAGGACTATGCAAAAGTTGTTGACGATATGCTTACTAAGGGTAGTCTTAACATGTATATGTTTATCGGCGGCACAAACTTCGGCTTTATGAGCGGTGCTAACCATTACGAAAAATTCGCACCCGATGTTACAAGCTATGACTATGATGCTATGCTGACAGAGTGTGGCGATGTAACTCCAAAATATATGGCTGTACGCGAAGTTATTCAGAAGCACACTAAAGAGGAGCTCCCCGAAATTCCCGCTAACAGAATCAAGAAAGCCTATGGCAAGGTTGAGCTCACAGAGTTTTCAGGTATATTTGATAATCTTGATGTACTCTCAACACCTGTTCGTTCAGATGTACCTCTCTGCATGGAAAAATACAATCAGGGTTACGGCTTTATTGCATATAAGACTCGTCTCAACAGAGACTATGAAGACACAAAGCTCATCTTTGAGAGTCTTGGCGACAGAGCTCAGATTTACATAAACAAAGAACTTATCGGCATTGTATATATCAACGATTCACTTGAAATAAACTTCTCAGCTAAAGAGGGCGACATACTTACTGTGCTTTGCGAAAATATGGGCAGAGCTAACTTCGGCAGCAAGATGATGCGCAAGAAGGGTATCGCAGGCAGATGTCTTCTTGACAAGAAGATTCACTTCGGTTGGGATGTTTACACCTTGCCTATGGACAATCTTGATAAAATCACTTTTGGCGGTACTCTGCCGAGTGAGAAGAGTATCTTCTGCAAGGGAACATTTGAGATTGATGAAGCTTATGACACCTTCCTCAAGCTTGATAATTTCACAAAGGGCTTTGTAACTGTCAACGGATATACCATCGGCAGATATTGGGAAATCGGTCCTCAAAAGACACTTTACATTCCTGCTTCACTTCTTAAAAAGGGCGAGAATGAGATTATTATCTTTGAGTCAGACGGACTCAAGGGTGATGCTGTGATTGAGTTCACAGATGTACCTGAGTTGGGGTAAAAGATACATCTAAATAAAAACAACAGCTCGACAATTAACTGTCGGGCTGTTTTGCTGTGTTATCTTATTTATTCTCGTCGATGAAAGCGATAATCTCATCCTTGCTCTGAAGACCGACGAGTCTGCCTTTCTCTTCGCCGCCTGCGAAAAGAATTATGCAGGGGATTGACATAACACCGTAGAGCATAGCGTAGTCAGCAGCCTCGTCGCAGTTGAGCTTGCAGATTTTAACCTGACCGTCAAGCTCGTCAGCA
>JAGBSR010000190.1 GCA_017631745.1 Clostridia bacterium
CTGAGAACTCAAGGAGAGGCTTCTTGTACTGAGAAGCAATAACTGTAGCAGCAGAAGAAACTTCTTCCTTCTCTGAAACGTTAGCTACACAGTAATCGAAGATTTCCTGCTTTGCATCCTGTGTTTCTCTTGCAACCATCTTGAGTGATTTTGTGGGACATACGCCGATACATACGCCACAACCCATACAATCCATGGGAGATACAGCAAGAGTATATTTGTAAGCTGTCTTGGGAATGGGCTTGGGAGATACTTCAAGTCCTGCGGGAGCTGCTGCAACCTCTTCTTCTGTCATAGCGAAGGGACGGATTGTAGCGTGAGGACATACGAATGAACACTTGTTACACTTTGCACAGGATTCTGCATTCCACTCGGGAACCATAACTGCAACGCCGCGCTTCTCGTAAGCAGATGCGCCCTGTTCAAATGTACCGTCTGCATGAGCAACGAATGTTGAAACAGGAATTGAATCGCCATCCATTCTGCCAACAGGGTTCATAATATTGTTAACCATATTAACAAGCTTTGAATCGCCTGCAACTGTTGCAACACCTGCATCAGCAGCGTTTGCCCAATCTGCGGGTACGTCAATCTTAACATAAGCAGATGCACCCATGTCGATTGCCTTTTCGTTCATTTCAACGATTTCTTTACCCTTCTTCATGAACTTCTGAGCTTTTTCCTTCATGTAGCCGATAGCTTCCTCTGCAGGAAGAACCTTTGCAAGTGAGAAGAAAGCAGACTGAAGAACTGTATTTGTACGCTTGCCGAGACCGATCTGAGCAGCGATTTCAATAGCGTTAACTGTGTAAAGCTGAACGTTGTTCTGAGCGATGTAACGCTTTGAAGCAGCATCAAGCTTTTCAGCAAGCTCTTCAGGAGTCCACTGGCAGTTGATAAGGTATACACCGCCGGGCTTAACGTCCTGAACCATCTTGAAGCCTTTTTCTACGTATGAGGGGTTGTGGCAAGCAACGAAGTCTGCCTTGTTGATGTAGTAGGGGCTCTTGATGGGCTGATCACCGAAACGAAGGTGAGAAATTGTGATACCGCCTGTCTTCTTTGAGTCATACTGGAAGTATGCCTGAACATATTTATCTGTGTGATCACCGATGATCTTGATTGAGTCTTTGTTAGCACCAACAGTACCGTCACCGCCGAGACCCCAGAACTTACATTCGATTGTACCTGCTGCTGCAGTGTTGGGAGCGGGCTTTTCTTCAAGAGAAAGCATTGTAACGTCGTCGTTGATACCGAGTGTGAACTGAGCCTTGGGAGCATCCTTAGCAAGTTCTTCAAATACAGCGAATACGCTTGAGGGAGGAGTATCCTTTGATCCGAGACCGTATCTGCCGCCTACAACTGTCTTTGTGATACCCTTTGATGCAAGAGCTGTAACAACGTCCATGAAGAGAGGTTCACCGATAGCACCGGGTTCCTTTGTTCTGTCAAGAACAGCAATCTTTGTAGCTGTTGCGGGGATAGCTTCAATGAGCTTTTCTGTTGAGAAGGGTCTGTAAAGTCTTACCTTAACAAGACCAACCTTTTCGCCCTGAGCTGTAAGGTAATCAATAACTTCTTCTGCTACGTCACAGATTGAACCCATTGCGATGATAACTCTTTCTGCATCGGGTGCACCATAGTAGTTGAAGAGTTTGTAGTTTGTGCCGATCTTTGCGTTAACCTTGTCCATGTACTCTTCAACGATTGCGGGCATTGCATCGTAGTACTGGTTACAAGCTTCACGGTGCTGGAAGAAGATGTCGCCGTTTTCGTGTGAACCACGCATTACGGGTCTTTCGGGGTTAAGTGCTCTCTTACGGAATGCATCAACAGCATCCATATCGCACATTTCTTTAAGATCGTCGAAATCCCAGATTTCGATCTTCTGAAGTTCGTGTGATGTTCTGAAACCATCGAAGAAGTTGATGAAGGGAACTCTGCCCTTGATTGATGCAAGGTGAGCAACTGCACCAAGGTCCATAACTTCCTGAGTGTTTGTTTCTGCAAGCATAGCAAAACCTGTCTGACGGCAAGCATAAACGTCTGAATGATCACCGAAGATGTTAAGAGCATGAGAAGCTACGCAACGAGCTGAAACGTGGAATACGCAAGGAAGAAGTTCACCTGCGATTTTGTACATGTTGGGGATCATAAGAAGAAGACCCTGAGAAGCTGTGTAAGTTGTGGTAAGAGCACCTGCGTTGAGTGAGCCGTGAACTGTACCAGCAGCACCTGCTTCTGATTCCATTTCGGAAACTTTTACAGTTGTACCGAAAATGTTCTTGAGACCCTGAGCTGACCACTGATCAACATAGTCTGCCATGGGGCTTGAGGGTGTGATGGGATAAATGCCTGCTACTTCGGTAAACGCATAGGATACGTGAGCCGCAGCGTTGTTACCGTCCATAGTTTTCATTTTTCTTGCCATGGATATATGCCTCCTTGAATTATATATACATAATTAAATATGGTTTGCACCAAATAATATAATACTACTTTACACGAGAAATGTAAAGTAGTATTTAATGCAAAAAGTTATAAAATTTTATATTTTTTTGATACAGATTGACAATTTTTTCACAAAGCGGAAAAATAAACAATAATTTAGCAGAGCAGGAATTGAATGATATATTGTAGGGGCGATGATTCATCGCCCGGCACGAATGTGCATTTTCCGAAGGAAAATTAAACGGCAGAGCCGTTATTGTTCGCTTTGCTCACAATCGGGCGTTGGATCAACGCCCCTACAGGCTTGATTTTAATTCCTGCAATTA
>JAGBSR010000191.1 GCA_017631745.1 Clostridia bacterium
AATTATTAATTGTGATAAAATCAAGGCGAGTAGGTTAGTTCCTACCCGCCTTTTTTGCTTTTTTATACGCGAGGAAGTGAGTGCAAGAGGTGGGAGGCGGCTCCATGAAATCGCCCGAGGGCGATTTCCGAGGATGCCCTGCAGGGCATCCTCGAGGCGAACAGCGTTCGCCTATAGAGCCGCCGCACCCGCCGATTTACTGAACACTGAACAATTCCACACCGTCAAGCTCGACCGATATTACATTGGCGGCACTGATTGGCTTGGGAAGTCCGATTACAATACGCAGGTCCTTCTCGTGTTTGCCTGTTAATGCGGCAGAAGCTTCCTCAGAATTTTGAGGTGGCAATCTGAGAGTGAAGCTGTCCTTTGCCCCGTCATCATAATTAAGTGTCAGTGTGCCTGTAACAAATTCATGGTCATCAATCTGACTGTAAATCTCTTTGCCGTCAACAACATCTAAAGTATAATCAAAATGGAAATTTGATATCTTGCCTTTTGTGGGCTTGAACTCTACACCGAGAAGATTGAGAGTGCCTTCGGTAGGAATGAGCTTTCTTATGCTGTTGCGGTAGTCAACTACAATTTCACCCGAGAACTCGCAATCAATAACTTTCGTGTGGTCAAAGGTTTCGAGGTCCTTGAAGTACATACTGATTGTTTTGCCGGCAAGACCTAAACCGTTGTAAGAACTGTAACTGATATCTATTGATAATGTGCGTTCATCAATAACATCAGTGTTCCAGCTTGAACCTAAGCTTGACACAAAAGGAATGCTTTGATCACGGTTTGCAATATAGTATGATTTGTTTTCATCAAAAAGAATATCACCCTCAGACTTAAGTTCAAAGAGAATATAAACCGAATAGCTGTCGCCTGCAATGCCTTTGCACCTTAAGGTCAAATCGTCTCTGCTACTGTCGAAATAATAATCTTTTTCGGAGTACACTTCATTAACGACAGGGGAGTCACCTAAAAATACCGATCCGAAATATTCAGGAGCTTTGGAAACTCTCACAGCAAATGCCGAGCCTGAAATGCATATGATTACAGCAAGCACTGCCGCAATAAGGGTTACGGGTTTTATTCTTACTGTTTTTTTATCAGTAGTTTTGGCGAAAAGTTTTTCTTTCCAATCATCAGGAGTTTTTACATTAAAACTGTTCATTTAAAAATTCTCCTTTCAGTAATTCTCTGCCCCGTTTTAATCGGGACTTTACAGTATTTTCGTTTTCAGAAAGGATGTCTGAAATCTCAGCTACGGAATACCCCTCGAAATAATAAAGTTCAATAACCTGCAGATATTTCAGTGGCAGACTTCTCACAGCACTGATTATATCTTTATTGAAATTCTCACTGTAAGAAATATCAAGCTCATCAATATCGTAATGATTTCTGTGAAAAAGCTTGCGCTTGATATCACGACATTCATTTAACGTTACGGTTACGAGCCATTTGCGCAATTCTTTTTCGGGCTTATTCCATAGTTTTTTTGACTTGAAAAGCTTGATAAAAACATTTTGCCAAGCGTCCTCGGCATCAGCACGGTTCTCGAGATTAACAAAACATATACGCGTTACCGTGTCTGCATATTTTTCAACTAGAAATTCAAAATCGTCTTTCATTTTATCAGCTCCTTTCACTTATAAGAACGATTGAAAGGCTTAAAAGGTTGCATAATAAATAAAAAAATATGAGGACAGACACTTTTTCACGAGAAAAAGCACTGTCCTCATAATATTATTTCACAATCTTCACCCCGTGAGGAGCAACTTTAATAGTCAGCACATCACCGTCAACATCGTATCTCTCTTTAGTCCAGAGCTCGGTAACAGTGCCGTTCATATCCAAGGCGAATTCCTTGAGATTCAGGTTGATTTCTCTTTCTTCATCAGTGAGATTGAAAAGTGCAATAACTCTATTGCCGTCTTTATCAAGGCAAGTCCACACAGCTTCATTTCTGTTTCGTCTGAGCTGTCTGTTTTCGCTGGAATACTGATTTATTTCAATAATATCTCTGTTGGTGATGACCTCTAAATCCTCGGGTCTGTTTTCCCTGAGCTCACCGCCTAAGATAAGAGGTGAACGGAAAATCGCCCAGAGTGAGAGCATTGTTTTTTGCTCGTCGATGGTGAAGTTGGTGTATCTGTCTCTGTCGCCAAGGCAGGAGCAGTTTTTGCTTATCTTGCCGAGAGGTAACATATCGCAGTCAGGCCAACAACCGACTTTTACGTGAGGAGCCCACTTTTCGCATCTCTCAAACATATTGAAAAGCTTGTCCCAATGATCCCAGAAGTCGCCGGTCATACGCCACATGTTTGCATTTTGTGATAGGTGGAAAGCCTCATTGATAACAGCGGGGCCGGGGGAGAGGGAAAGTACCATAGCACGACCGCAACCATCGATAGCCTTGCGGATAAGCTCGATTTCACCTCGTGCACTGTATGGGTCGTGAGGCTTGTATTCTGTGTTGGCGATATCATCTACCTTAACGAAATCCACACCCCATGAAGCGTAAAGCTCGAAAAGGCTGTTGTAATATTCCTGAGCGCCCTCTTTCCAATGGTCAATACCGTACATATCGGTGTTCCAGGAGCAAACTGAAAAGCCTGATGCGATTTCGCGTGCGGTTTTGTCAGTACCCTTGATAGGTGTATTCTGATGCACAGCCTGACGGGGGATGCCTCTCATAATATGTATGCCGAACTTAAGACCCATTGCATGAATTTTATCGGCAATAGCCTTGAAACCTACTCCGTTTGCAGTTGAAGGGAAGCGATTCGCAGCGGGGATAAGGCGTGAATACTCGTCCATACAAAGCTCAGTGAAGTTGTTGTAAAAGTTTGATGTAGCTTTAGGCTCGTACCACTGAATGTCACAGACAATATATTCCCAACCGAAGTCCTTGAGGTTGTCGCGCACATATTCGGCATTGCCGAGAAGCTGTTCTTCGTTGACAGCGGCGCCATAGCAGTCCCAGCTGTTCCAACCCATAGGTGGTCGGGGAGCAAAGGTATCTTTCTTTAACATAGTTTTTCTCCTTGAATTAATTAGTTGTGTCCATTCTAACAACAAAGGAAACATTTGTCAATAAAAACGCTTTTATAACCTGCCGTAAAGGCGTGCAGGGAGATTTTACGGCAGGGTACTCTTGACTTAAACGCCAAAATTAAGTATCATATCAAAAACAGTATGAGGTGACTTATGGAAATGCGAAAAACTACCCTCGCCGACTTGGACGAGGTAATGACAATATACAAAAAAGCAAGGCAGTTTATGCGCGCTCACGATAACCCTACTCAGTGGCTCGGCGGCAAGCCTACGAGAGAGCAGATTGAAGATGATATTGCAAAGCAGCAGAGCTTTGTCTGCATACACCAAGGCAAAATTCTGGGAGTTCTCTGCTTTTTTGTGGGCAATGACCCCACATACAAGGAAATCAGCGGCGGCAACTGGCTAAGTGATGATACTTATGCCGTGGTGCATCGCATTGCTTCAAGCGGTGAAGTAAAGGGCGTGGGTACTTTTATGATGCAGTGGGCTTTTGAAAAATTTGGCAATGTACGCGTTGACACCCACGAGGATAACTATGTGATGCAGAATATGCTGAAAAAGCTAGGATACACCTATTGCGGTATTATTCATCTTGAAAACGGTGACCCGAGGCTTGCATATCAGAAAACAGTCTGACAGAGATAAAATTTAATTGCAAAAAGACTTGATTTTTATACCCTGCTCGTGTATAATAGCAAGGCAATTGAATAGATGGAGAGTTGTCCGAGCTGGTCGAAGGAGCACGATTGGAAATCGTGTAAGTCGCTAAAACGGCTTCGAGGGTTCGAATCCCTTGCTCTCCGCCAAATCTAGTACCCTTGTTGATACAATAGTGTCAGCAAGGGTATTGTTATTACGCACGAAGTAAGTAACAAGGTTCCGGGGCACCCATAGAAATCTTTGATTTCGTTATGGGTCGGGTTCTTATTTTATAGCTGTTTCCCCTTATGGCATAAGGGGTTATAAAAATAAGCGTTGCAGTATTGGTATGGTGTGTACCTGCTGCAACGCTGTTTTTATATGGTTGGGTATGTACTTGTGGTTTGGTATGGGTTGGTAATCGTTAAATTATGGGGGTATCGTTAAATTGCTACAATGATTGCAAGGAATAGTTGTTTGTGATATAATTATAAACATATAATCGAGGTCATAATACAGCAAACAAAGAAAAAGCGAAGATGACTTTATAATAATATACATAGCAGCACATTGGATTGTGCTACTTTCATAGGAAAATGTACGAAATAAAAATTGAGTGGTGGTGACAAAAATGGCAACGATTATTTCTAAAAT
>JAGBSR010000192.1 GCA_017631745.1 Clostridia bacterium
AAATAAGGACAGGGTTGAAACCTGTCCTTTTATTTGTCTTATTTTTCCAACCAGGCTAAGATGTCACCGAAAATCTTTTCTCTGTCATCCTCGAAAAGAATCTCGTGTCTGTCACCGGGATAAAGATAGCAAGTGGGTGTATGACCCGCATCTTCAAGATTGTCGCAAACATTGATAACACCCTTACCGTTCATACCGACGGGGTCTTTCGCACCTGAAACAAGAAGAATGGGAAGTGTGGGAGGTACGAGATAAGCCCACTCATCAGTGCAGGCAGTGTTTGCAATAGAGATAAGGTCACGGATAAGTGACATCTTGAAGTCGGCGCCGCAAAGAGGATCGTTTATGTAATTCTGAACATTCTCTTCGTTTCTTGAAAGCCAGTCCTTGCTTGTCTTTGCATCTCTTATCATAAATGTCTGCATCTTATCAAGAAGACCTGCAGGCACGGAAGCTCTTGTGCCGAGCTTTTTGCAAAGAAGTTTGATAGGCTCTTCCATTACAACGGCAACTGAGGGAAGCTCACCTGTGCCGCAGAGAATAAGACCTGAAAGCTCGTTCCAGAAGCTTGTTGCATAAACTCTTGCACAGAATGAACCCATACTGTGACCGAAGAGATAATAGGGCAGGGTGGGGTAGCGCTTATGCATAATTGAATAGAGAATATGCATATCGTCGATCATACGAAGATCACCGTCTTCTTCGGCAGTGAAGCCTAAGTCGTCGAAGCTGTCAACGCTTTTGCCGTGGCCTAAATGGTCGTTACCGCAGACGATGTAACCGTTTTCGGCAAGGAAGCAGGCAAACTCATCATATCTTTCGATGTATTCTGATACACCGTGAGCAATCTGAAAAACAGCCTTAGGCTCTTTTTCGTCGTCCTGCCATATACGGCAGTGTATTTTATTAACTCCTGTTGAGGAAAGGAAGTAAGCATCTTTTCTGATAATAGCCATAGTTTTGACCTCCGTGATTTGATAACAGCTATATTATAATATAAAAACTGAAAATAATCAATAACTTATGTAATTTTAAGGTTAAGATACTATTATGGTTTACAATGGGAAGAAAATGGTATATAATAAAAGATAATCCATCTGAGAGTGAGGACAGTTATGTTTGGCTATGTGAAAACCGACAAGCCCGAAATGAAGGTAAAAGAGTACGAAGCCTACAGAGGCTTATACTGTTCTCTTTGCAAGGCTATGGGCAGATATTTCGGTGTTTTCTCAAGGCTGACTCTCAGCTATGATATCACATTTTTAGTTCTCACAAGGCTTTCCTTCAGCGGTACCCTGCCGTGTTTTGACAGTGGCAGATGTGCTTTCAACCCTTCGAAAAAATGCAATTACTGCACTAATGCCGAGGAAGAACTGAAATATGCTTCAGCTGTGGCGATGATGATGTTTTATCATAAAGTCAGAGACAATATATCTGACGGCAGTGTACTGAAAAAACTTATTATGTATCTGCTTTTGCCCTGGGCATCCCTCAAGTATAAAAAGGCGAAGAAGATGTATGGTGAGATTGCAGATATAGTCGAAGAGTGTATGTCAAAGCAAGCTGAAGCCGAAAACAGAAATTCAGCTATGCCTGACGAGGCGGCACATCAGAGTGCTGAGGCCCTTGGCAGAATAACGGCATATAATATGAATGACCCTGAGGGTAATATTTACCGTTTCGGTTACGGTATAGGCAAGTGGGTTTATCTGACGGATGCCGTTGATGATATTGAGAAAGATATAGAAGATAAGAGCTTTAATGTCTTTGTCAACAAATATAATCTCACTGCCGACAGCTTTACCGATGAAATAAAGCAGGATATCGCCGCAACAATAAATATGGCAAGCGGATTTTTTATAAATGCATATGAAAACATAGAAAACAAGACTCTTTCACCCATAATGGAAAACATCATCTATGAGGGTATGCATAAAAGTCTCGACAGAATACTCAAAGGCGAAAATAAAGACAAAAAATCGAAAGGAATAAACTGAAATGAGAGATCCTTATGAAGTGCTCGGTGTGCCGAGAGGTGCCACCAAAGATCAGATAAAAGCTAAATACAGAGAGCTTGCAAAGAAATATCATCCCGATAATTATGCAGGCTCACCTCTTGCTGAAACAGCAAACGAAAAAATGCAGGAAATCAATGAAGCTTATGACTCTATAATGAACGGTACTGCAGGCTCTTACAAAAGCTCATCAGGCTCATTCAATGACTACACACAGGTAAGAGAGCTTATGAGAAGAGGTGCTCTTGATGCCGCTGAGCAGGTTTTGGAAAATATGCCACAGAATGTACGAGATGCTCAGTGGTACTATCTCAAGGGTCAGATTAACTATCAGCGAGGCTGGACAGATCAGGCCTTCACATATTTTGCAACAGCTCACAATATGGAGCCGAATAACGCAGAATACAGACACGCTTTCGAAAACTTAAGCCGTCAGCGCACAGGCGGTTTCAGAACATCATCAAGACACAATTCATCTTCTTCCGATTGCGACACCTGCAGTATCTGTCAGGGCTTATTATGTGCAGACTGCTGCTGTGAATGTATGGGCGGAGACTGTATACCTTGCTGTTAAACAGCAAGGACTGATGCATCTGCTTCGCAGATGTGATGTTCGCCTTCGGCGAGTGATGTTTCGTCTTCGACGAAGTGATGTATTTGCCGTCAGGCAAATGTTAAAAGGAGTTAATTTATGAGTCAGAGTGCAAAAACTGCAATAGGCGGTATGACAGCGGCTTTATCCGTGGTGCTTATGCTGCCGACGGTTATGGGCTTATGGACATATGCGCTTCCTGCTTTTGCAGGTATACTTGTTATGTTCACTATAGTTGAGCTTGATAAAAAATGGGCAACAGGCATATTTGTTGCTGTGTCACTTTTAAGTCTTATACTTCTGCCTAACAAAGAGGCGGCAGTGTTTTATCTTTGTTTTTTCGGTAACTATCCTATAATCAAGTGCTTGCTTGAGGGATCGAAAATGCCGAGGGTGCTCGAGTATATCATCAAGTTTATAGTTTTCAATGTCGAGGTATTATTGGCAGGCTTTATAATGGTTAAGGTTTTCGGTATGCCTATGGCAGAGCTTTTAGGCATAGAGGGTGAAACTGCCTCCTGGGCACAGTATGCATTGCCTATAACATTGGCGATTGGCAATGTGACATTCCTGCTGTTTGATAAGCTTCTTACTATGATGGTGACGATTTATCTTGTCAAGTGGCAGAAAAGATTTCGCAAGATGTTCCCATTTAAGTGATGAGTCAGGAGTTGCTGACGAAACTCACCGATTGTAAAAAATTAACAGGTCACTACCAAATAGGAAGTGACCTGCTTTTTATTTGCTTTGATTTAAATTGCTTTCATTCTGCACTCTGCATTCTGAATTCTGCATTTCTTTAGTGATCCAAGCCATAATGAGATTTACGATTTTAGTTATCTGCTCATCATTGAGAGCCTTATGAGGTTTAACCTTATACCACTTGTAAAGGCAACCGCGACAGCAACAGGCTGTGGCGTGCTGAGCTATAAAAACGGGATGACCTCTCATAGGAGTCTGCTTGCCGTCATTAGGTATAACCTCAGGGGCGAGACGGGTACGGATAAAATTTTCGGCGTGAAGCCTTATTGTGTCCATACCTTTGTCTCGGATGTAGGCCTTGTCTTTCTCTTTGAGATGAAATGAGGCACGGAACTTTGAAGTCTGAAGCTTGTCTAAAGCTTCGTCGAGAGTTTGCATCAGTTAGAGGAAGCGAGCCATTCGTGCTCTTTCGCATAAAATCTTGTTGTCTTGTACCAGGGGTCGTCGGGGAGATGTCTTATCATCCATACATAGCACATCTCGTAGCCGGGAGCTACAACCTGATGATGGTCGTTGCCGTCGGTGATATATGAAGCTGAACCCTCTACACTCTTGTAAACATCATCTCCAATAAAGCAGGCACCGAAGCCCTGAGGCTTATCAAACTGATAATAGTAAACCTCGGGTTGAGGATGATGATGAGGGGGATAGCTTGACCATTTACCCGGCTGATTGAAGACCTCACCGAGTACCATATTTGAATAGGGGGCATTGTCATAGTCAAAAACTGTTGAGCAG
>JAGBSR010000193.1 GCA_017631745.1 Clostridia bacterium
ATCAGCTCACATCGCTATTCTTCAGTACGAAGATGGCGAGAAGAGATACATCATCGCTCCCCAGGGCCTTAAGGTTGGCGATATCGTTGAAGCAGGTCCTTCAGCAGACATCAAACCCGGTAACGCACTTGCACTTAAGGATATGCCCGTTGGTACATTAATTCACAACGTTGAATTATATCCCGGCAGAGGCGGCCAGCTTGCAAGAGCAGCAGGTCACTCAGCACAGCTTATGGCTAAAGAAGGCGGTTTCGCTCTTCTCAGACTTCCCTCAGGCGAACTTCGTAAGGTTCCTGAAGCTTGCATGGCAACAGTTGGTGTTGTTGGCAACGAAGACCACGAAAACGTTAAGATCGGTAAAGCCGGTCGTACACGCCACATGGGTATCAGACCTACAGTTCGTGGTTCAGTAATGAACCCCTGCGACCATCCTCACGGTGGTGGTGAAGGTAAGTCACCCATCGGTCGTCCCGGCCCTGTTACACCTTGGGGCAAGCCTGCTCTTGGCTACAAGACTCGTGCTAAGAAGAATCGTTCAGACAAGCTTATTGTTAAGCGTCGTAACGACAAATAAGGTCGATGAAAGGAGCTAAAAATAATGAGCAGAAGCACTAAGAAAGGATTCTACGTAGACGCTAAGCTTTACGATAGAGTCATTAAGATGAACGAAAAGGGCGAGAAAATCGTTCTTAAGACATGGAGCCGTAGCTCCACAATATTCCCCGACTTCGTTGGCCACACCTTCGCAGTACATGACGGTCGTAAGCACGTTCCCGTATATGTAACAGAAGATATGATCGGTCACAAGCTCGGCGAATTTGCACCGACAAGAACCTTCAGAGGTCATGCCGGTTCAAAGACATCAAACAACGGTAAATAAGTCGAAAGGAGTGTATTAAAATGGAAGCAACAGCAAAAGTTACTTTCGTGCGTATCGCACCTCGTAAGGTTCAGATCGTTCTCGACCTTATCCGTAATCAGCCTGCTGAAAAGGCAATGGCAATTCTCAAATACACGCCTAAGGCTGCGTGTGAGGTTGTTTCAAAGCTTTTAAAGTCAGCAATGGCTAACGCAGAGAACAAAGATATGGATATGTCAAAGCTCTATGTAGCAGAATGCTACGTTTGCCAGGGTCCTACACTCAAGAGAATCAGACCCAGAGCTCAGGGCCGCGCTTTCCGCATCAACAAAAAGACATCACACATCACCCTTGTACTCAAGGAAGCAGAATAATCAGAAGGAGGTAAAACAACATGGGCCAGAAAATTAACCCCACCGGTCTTCGTATTGGTGTAATTAAAGATTGGGAATCACGTTGGTATGCTAAAAAGGCAGACTTCGGTGACACTCTCGTAGAGGACTATGAACTTCGTGAATATCTCCTTGAAACACTTGCTCCCGCAGGAGTACCCAAGGTTGAAATTGAAAGAACAGCTAAGCGTGTTCGTATCAACATTCACGTTGCTAAACCCGGCATGGTAATCGGCCGTGGCGGTGCAGAGATCGAAAAGCTCAAGGCTACACTTGAAAAGAAGCTTGGCAAAGAAGTATCTCTCAATATTATCGAAATCAAGGTTCCCGATGTAAACTCAACACTCGTTGCTGAAAGCATCGCTCTTCAGCTCGAAAAGAGAATCAGCTACCGTCGTGCTCTTAAGCAGGCTATCGGCCGTGCTATGAAGCTTGGCGCTAAGGGTATCAAGATTCAGGTTTCAGGTCGTATCGGCGGCGCTGAAATCGCAAGAAGCGAAACTTACAAAGAGGGTACAATTCCTCTTCAGACAATCCGTGCTGACATCGACTACGGTTTCGCAGAAGCTAAAACAACTTATGGCCGTATCGGCATTAAAGTTTGGATCTACACAGGCGAAGTTCTTCAGGTTTCAAACAACGAAAACCGTCAGAAACCCGTTCGCAGAAGACCTCGCAAGGAAAACAGAGAAGGAGGAGCTAAATAATGTTATTACCTAAGCGCGTAAAACGTCGTAAAGTGCAGCGTGGCCGCCTTAAGGGCGCTGCTCACAAGGGCAACAAAGTAACATACGGTGATTTCGGTCTCGTAGCTCTCGAACCTTCATGGATCACTTCCAGACAGATCGAGGCTGCCCGTATCGCTATGACACGTTATATCAAGCGTGGCGGACAGGTCTGGATCAAGATTTTCCCGGATAAGCCTGTCACAGAAAAGCCGGCTGAAACACGAATGGGTTCCGGTAAAGGCTCACCTGAATATTGGGTAGCAGTCGTTAAGCCCGGTCGCGTTATGTTCGAAATCGGCGGCGTTTCAGAGGAGCTCGCACGCGAGGCACTTCGTCTTGCATCACACAAGCTCCCTGTAAAGTGTAAGTTTGTAAGGAAAGAAGATAATCTCGAGACTGGTGGTGATAATTGATGAAGGCTAAAGAGATACGTGAAATGAGTCGCGAAGAGATGGTACAGAAGCTCGATGAGCTCAAGAAGGATCTCTTCAATCTCAGATTCCAACATGCAACTAACCAGTTGGAAAATCCCATCAAGATTGTTGCAGTTAAGAGAGATATTGCCAGAATCAACACAATCATCCGTGAGAAGGAAATCTCTCAGTAATTTTTAGAAGCCGCGATATGCGGTATAGACGAGGAGGTTTGCAAAAGCAATGAGTGAAAGAGCTTTCCGCAAAACACGAGTAGGAAAAGTTGTTTCTGACAAGATGGACAAGACTTGCGTCGTTGCTATCGAAGACAGAGTACAGCATCCGCTCTATAAAAAAATTGTTAAAAGAACACAGCACCTTCTCAGCTTGGTTATGAGTGTAGTGGTTGCAATTTACGGCTTTTATTTTGCATATAATTCTCTTGAAATGTTTGTTTATCCTACCCATGTTAA
>JAGBSR010000194.1 GCA_017631745.1 Clostridia bacterium
GGAAGTTCCTAAGGCAGAGCATACATACGGCGAATGGACAACCGTAAAGACAGCTACATGCGCAGCTGCAGGTATCGAAAAGGCTACTTGCACAGTATGTAAGGAAGAAAAGACAAGAACAGTAGACAGACTCAAGCACACAGAAAAGACAATCCCCGCAGTTGCAGCTACTTGCACAAAGGACGGCTCAACAGAAGGTATTGAATGTACAGTTTGTAAGGCTAAGGTTAAGGAAGCAGAAGTAATCAAGGCTCTCGGTCACGACTACATCAAGGATGCTTCTTCAAAGGATGCAACCTGCACAGCAGCAGGCTACTTCAAGGGCACTTGCTCACGCTGCTCAGAAGTGAAGGAAGAAGAGCTCAAGGCTCTCGGCCACACAGAAGAAACAATTCCCGGCTCACCTGCTGACTGTACTCTCGACGGTCTCTCAGACGGTAAGAAGTGTATCACTTGTAAAGAAATCACTGTTGATCAGGAGCCTATCCCTGCTCTCGGTCACAAGCTCGTTGCAGATCCTGCTAAGTCAGTACCCGCAACCTGCACAGAAAAGGGTAAGAACTTTATGACATGTTCAAACTGCGCTCACACAGAAGAGCAGGAGGTTGCTCCTCTCGAGCACACATGGAGCGAATGGGAAGAAGTAACAGCTCCTACTTGCGACGCTCAGGGCGCAAAGAAGAGAACTTGTGCTACATGTAAGTTAGTAGAAGAAGGCGTTATCGATTCACTTGGCGGTCACGAGCTTGTAACTCTTCCCGGCTATGATGCAACCTGCACAGAGCCCGGTAAGACAAACGGTTCACACTGCCAGAAGTGTAACACAATCTTTGAAGCTCAGGATGAAATTCCTGCAACAGGTCACGATATCGACGGCGTAGAGCCCGAGCTTATCAAGGCTACAACAGACAGAGAAGGTACTTATGCTGAATTCTGTAAGATTTGTAACGAAGCTGTTAATCCCGTAACAATCGCTCAGATTGATGCTGCTTCAATCAAGCTTTCAACAGAAAAGTGCACATACAACGGTAAGAAGAGAACTCCCTCAGTTTCAGTTAAAGACGTTGAAGGTAAGGATCTTGTAGAAGATGTTGACTTCGAGGTTGAATATGCTGAAGGCAGAAAGAATGTAGGCGAATATCCCATCAAGGTTAAGTTCATCGGCAACTATGAGGGCGAAAAAGAACTTATATTTACAATCGCTGCAGGTAAGACATCAAAGATTACTGCAACATCATCAAAGAAAGACTATGTCAAGCTTTCATGGAATGCAGTAACAGGTGCAACAGGCTACAGAGTATATGTTTACAAGACAGCTGACAGCAAGACACGTAAGAGAATTGCAAGCGTTGAGGGTACAACCTACAACCTTACAAAGGATTACAGCGGTAAGGCTCTCAAGATCGGCAGCGAATATAAGATCGCTATCGTAGCATATACAAAGCTCGCTGACGGCACAGTTATCCACGCTCTTGCAGGTGTTGCAAATACCTTCACACGCAAGGCAGGTAAACCCGACCTTACAGTTTCAAGTGCATCAGGTAAGGCTAAGCTCAGCTGGACAAATGTTTCAGGCGAGACAGCATATCAGGTATACTATGCAACAAGCAAAGACGGCGAATACAAGAAGCTTGCTACAGGCATAACAGCTGCTGCATACACAACAAAGACCTTTACAAAGGGCAAGACACTCTACTTCAAGGTCAGAGCTTATACAAAGGTTGACGGCGAAGTTATCTACGGTGCATTCAGCTCAGTTAAGAGTGTAACAATCAAATAATTTAAACCTCATATATAAAAAAGAAGTCCCTCGGGGCTTCTTTTTTTGCTATGTGAAGGCATAAAAAAGACAGCCACCGAAGTGACTGTCTTGCCCCGCAATTGCCGTTTTATGACGTGTATAACCTGCTTTACGCAGGATGGTGATAGCGAGTCAGGTTCACGCTCCCTTCGTCCAATCAGGTGTCCTTTCAACCTGACCGGGAGGTCTGCAATCCGCTGACAAAGCGTCTCTCCTTTTGATAGGGTGTTGGGTTATAACTATCATAGGGAACACGAACAAAGCAGGAATTAAGCTGATTTTAAAGATTTATTCGTTAGCTTCTTTTTCGTATTTTTCGATAAGTCTGTCTTCGATGATGTTGCCGACTTCGTTGAATTCAGCTTCATCGTCGATCTGTACAAGATAAGTTTCGCCTTTTTCTTCAATTACCTTAAGAATAAGCACATCGCCGTCATCCTCGAGAAGATCAGCCTCATCCTCATAGATAGGTAAGAGGGCAACATATCTTCTGTCGTCGTCGAGCTCAATTCTGTCGATTTCCTCAAAGAGGTGCTCTTTTCCGTCGTCATCAACAACAGAAACTATGTCCATATCCATATTTAATTCGTCGCTCATAGTCCGTTTTTCGGCCCGTATACCGAGCCATCCTTTCATATTTATATTACTCATATATTTTAATATTTATTCTTGCCAATGTCAATAGCTGTTTTAACATAATACTTTATAAAAAATATTCCAAAACTGTTGGCAATTGGTGGTAATATGTGTTATAATGATAATAATTATAGTGTGATACTATGACTTATTATGCCCGATTTGGTTTAAGAGATAGATTTTTGATTTATATGGTAAAAAGAGGAGAGATAGAAATGTCAAATTCATTGAATCCCGTTTTCGGTCAGTGGTATACAGACAGACAGCTTGGCTCAGGCACAGACGGCAAGGTTTTCAGCATATACAGAGATAAATACGACGGCACAAAGGAACACTCGGTGCTTAAGATTATACGCCTTGGCGAAAACAGAGGCGACATCAAAACCATTGCGCCCAACGAAAATATTGTTATTGAAAATGAGGAAGAATATTACTCCACAATCATTGCCGGTATCACCGATAATATCCGCACCATAATGGATACCGATAACGGCAAGCATTTTGTGCGCTATGAGGATTTCGAGCTTCGCAAGGCAAGCGACGGCAAGGGCAGACTCATTCTTCTCAAGCTTGAAGAAATGCGCTCACTTGCAGATTTGCTCAAGGACTTTTCTTTTACTCTTGAAGAGACTCTGCGTCTTGGTATCAGCGTCTGCAAATCCTTAATCAAGTGCCGCACCTTTGGCGGATATATTTACCCCAACCTCAAGCCTGAAAACATTCTTTTCGACAGAAACGGTGTCTGCAAGCTCGGCGATTTCGGTACCTTCAGCCTTCTCGAGCCTGCAAAGACATCTATCGCATATAAGCGTACTCAGTATTATATGGCTCCCGAGGTTATAAAGAGCGGCAATATGAACTGCACGGCGGATACCTATTCCTTAGGTCTGATACTCTATATGCTTTCAAACAGAGGCAGACTTCCCTTTGCAGAAGCTTACCCCGAAAAGGTGACCATCAACTCTCTCAACGAGGGCGTGCAGAAAAGATCGGCAGGCGAAAAGTTCCCCGAGCCTCAGCTTGCAAGCGAGGAACTTAAGAAAATCATTGCAAAGGCATGCGCGTACAAGCCCAGCGACAGATATTTCACTCCCGAGCAGATGCTCAGCGACCTTACAAATGCCCTTAACAACAAGCCCTTTGAAGAGGCTCAGTATAACGACATATATTCTGTAACAAATACAGGCTATGATATGCCTCAGGAGGATGTGCTCATTCCCGATGTTGAGGACTTTCAGAAAGCTCCCGAGCAGGAAACAAAGGTAGTTTCCTTAAAGCAGGAAATAAAAATCCCTGAGATTGTGCCTGCATACAAAAAAGAGACTCAGCCTAAAAAGAAGCCGGTGAGATACGAAAAGCTTCCTGAAATCAAGCGCAAGAAAAGACGCAACAAGGAAATGGAAAGCAGAATACTCACAATGCTCATTATCACGGTAATACTTTTTATACTGATGATAACCTCTATTGCACTTCATTCTTCAGGTGACGAAGCTACAATTGAGAGCATCGCTGCCGTAATAAATAACTATTACTTTATGCTCAGTGGAGGTGGTCTTTTAAATGGCTGCTGAATTAATTAAATCAGTCCTCGCTGCCGAAGCAAAAGGCCGTCAGATGGAAGCTGATGCAAAAAAGAAAGCCGAAAAGCTTATCAGCGATGCGGTTATTCAGGCTGACATTATTGTCAAAACCTCGATACAGCAGGCTGAAAATCAGGCTAACCTTATATTAAGCGATGCGAGATATCAGAGCTCGGGTCAGATTAAGCAGGCCGAAAAGCTTGCCGAAATGCGCGAGAAAAAATCTATCGCTGATACAGAAAAGCAATATGAAACAGCGATACAGATGATTTATGAAGAGCTTCTCATAAATTGACAATATACCGAATCTATGTAAAGGAGGTGCTGTTTTGGCGAAAATAAAGCTTATGTCATTTGAGATAATTTCACTTCTCGGTGACAGCAAGAAAATAGTTGACTATCTTCAGAAAACGGGTGCCGTGCAGTTTGAAGACGCAACCGACGAAGAGCTTATAAAATATAAGACGACGGCAATTGTGTCTCAGCTTGAAAATAAGCTGGCTCTTGCAAAAAATGCATACACCATTCTCGAAGAAAATTGCAAGCTGAAAAAGAGCTTGATAGAGTCCTTCAGCGATTGCAAGCAGATAGAATACAGCGACTATAAAATGCTTTCAGACAAAAGCGAAGAGCTGACGGGTATCTGCCGTGAAATCTGCCTTTTAAAAGAAAAGATTGACTCGCAGAAGGCAGAAATAATAAAACAGCAATCTCTTATAGATTACTACACACCCTGGCAGGGTCTCGATATTCCCATGGCGTCAAAGCGCACCGTGCAGACGGCGATTTTCATCGGCACATTTAAAAATCAGTACTCTGCCGAGGAAATACTTGCTCAGATAAAGGAAAGAGACGAAGACCTTGACGATGTGGCTGTTGAGATTGTACATTCGGAAAAAATGCTTACCTGTGCAGTATTTATGTGCCACGATTCCAGCAAGGAAAAGCTTGAAGCAATACTGCGGGATATAGGCTTTGTGATACCCGACAAGGTGGCAATGAAGCTGCCCGATAAGGCGCAGGAGGATTGCAGAAAAGAAATCGAAGCAATCACTCAGGATATAGACAAGCTCACAGCAGAAATAAAAGAATACGAAAGCTACTACAGCGATCTTCGTTTTCTCAGTGACTTCTTTAACTCTCAGATTGAAAAATACAAGGCTGTGGAAAATGCAGGCTCAACTGAAATGGCATTTTATATCAAAGGCTATGTGCCTCAGAGAGTAGCTGAGGATATCAAGTTCGAAATCGAGCGCTCATACAGAGCTCAGATGGAGCTTTACGAGCCTGATTATGAAAACGAGGATGTACCCGTACTTATCGAAAACAAGAGCTTTGCCGCAGGTGTGGAAAGCATCACTGATATGTACTCTTCGCCCTCGAATAAGGATGTTGACCCCAACCCCGTAATGGCATTTTTCTATTATGCATTCTTCGGCCTTATGCTTTCCGATGCGGGCTACGGTCTGCTTATGGTGATTTTTGCGTTTTTCGCCAAAAAGAAGCTGAAGGTTACGGGCAACCTTAAAAAGACGGCAGATATGGTGCTTTATTGTGGTATCTCAACTGTCTTCTGGGGTGCGATGTTCGGCGGTTACTTCGGTGACCTGATACCGACAATCTGCGAAAAATTCCTCGGTATGCCTGAGTTGCCGTCTCTTGCAATATGGATGGAGCCGATGAACAACAGTATAGAGCTTTTGCTTTACTGCTTCCTGTTCGGCATTGTGCACCTTATGGCAGGTGTGCTCATCAGAGGCTATATGCTCATAAGAGATAAAAACTATCTCGGCGCAATATGTGATACAATACCCGTTATGGTTTTCGTTGCAGGCTTTGCCATTGTAGGTGCAAACTTCTTTACGGATATCCCCGACAATATAGTTTCAATAGGCACAAAGGTGCTTGCAGTGGGTACATCTCTTATAGTCCTCACAGCAGGCAGAAGCTCGAAGAATATCCTCGGTAAGCTCGGTGGCGGACTTTACGGTCTTTACAATGCCGCATCAGGCTATCTCGGTGATATACTTTCATATTCAAGACTTTTAGCTTTAGGTCTTGTAACGGGTGTAATCGCCAATGTAATCAACCTTTTAGGTGCAATGACGGGCAATATTATTACTTTTACCGCAATTTTTCTTATCGGACACACCGTAAATATAGCCATAAATCTTATGGGTACTTATGTTCATACAAGCCGACTTCAGTATGTTGAGTTCTTCTCAAAGTTCTACGAGGGTGCAGGCAGAACATTTACCCCATTTAAAATAAAATCAAAATTCTTTACAATCAAGGAGGAAAACAAATATGAATAATCTCGGACTTTTCTTAGCAATTTTAGGTGCAGCCCTCGCTGCAGGTTTATCAGGTATCGGTTCAGCAAGAGGTGTAGGTCTTGTTGGTGAAGCAGGTGCAGGTCTTCTTTCAGAAGACAGTAGTATGTTTATGAAGATTCTCGTACTTGAGGTTCTTCCCGGTACTCAGGGCCTTTACGGTTTCCTTATTGCTATTTTCATTTTTAGTAAAACAGGTATTATTTCAGGTACACCTGTTGATATGACCTGGACTCAGGGTCTTGCACTGTTGGCAGGTGCTTTGCCTATTGCAATTGTAGGCTATTTCTCAGCTATATATCAGGGCAGAGTTGCAGCTTCGGGTGTTTCACTTATTGCAAAGAAACCCACAGAACTTGTTAAAGGTATGACAATTGCAGCTGTTGTTGAATTCTATGCCGTACTTGCTCTTCTTGTTTCATTTTTCGCTGTAAATAACGTTAATCTCGGTTAATTTCGGGCGGTAGATTTTACAGTGAGGGAGTGAAGAAAGCTTCATGACAGGACTTGACAAGATTATAGAAAAAATCCTTTTGCAATCGCAGGAAAACTGCAACGCAATTTTAAACGACGCTTCGGCTCAGGTTAAAAAGATAATCTCCGAGGCAAGAGAAAAAGCCAACAAAGAAAGCTCCGATATCATTGCAAAAGCCAATGCAGAAGCTAAAAAGATAGAAGCTGTTTCAAAGAGCTCGGCAGAGTCCATAACAAGAAACAGATATCTCGAAATCAGAAATGCAATTCTTAACGATATTATTTCTGCGGCATATCTTGAAATCGAAAAGTTTTCCGATGAAGAGTATTTTGCCATGCTCAGACGCCTGTGCATTAAAAATGTTCTTGAGGGCGAATGCGAAATGCACCTGAGCGGTTACGATATCGGCAGACTGCCCGACGATTTTGAGATGAGCATCAACAGTGAGATATATGAAAAGGGTGCCGTGCATATCTGCGATACACCTGCCGATATAGAAAACGGCTTTATACTTCACTACGGCGATGTTGAAATCAACTGCACCTTAAAGGCAGTTTTTGATGAGAATATGGACAGACTCAAGGATATGCTCAGCACAGCGCTGTTTTAATAAGGAGGCAGAAATGAGAGATACAGATTATGCCTACTGTGTGGCGAGAATCCGTGCCAATGAGAGATATCTGCTGAAAGAGAAAGACCTTTATGAGCTGCTTGACTGCAAGGATTACGACAGTGCCCTGCAATATCTTCTTGATAAAAAGTGGCTCAGCGAAAAAGGCGGAATTTCAGAGTGTGTAAAATATCAGAATGATAAGCTATGGCAGCTTCTTTCAGAGAGCGTGCCTGATAAAAATGAGCTCTCAATTCTCTGTGCCGTCAACGATTTCTTTAATATCAAGGCAGCGGTCAAGTGCCATTTTACGGGCAAGGACCCCAATGCTTATTACATTCAGCCCACCACGCTCAATCTTTCCGAGCTGACTGAAAAGGTAGCTTCTCATAAGTTTTCTCTGATAGACGGCTCAATGGGTAAGTGCGCCGAGGCGAGCTATAAAACAGCCTGCCTTACGGAAAACGGTCAGAATGCTGATATTATCATCGACCGCGCCTGCATAGACGAAATAAAGGCTTATTCAGACAAAATCAAAAGCCGTGTAACGGGTGAAATCTGCAGATTTCTCTGCGACACAGCCAACATAAAAATCGCTTTCAGATGCGCTGAAACCGAGAAGAAACGCGACTTTACCGAAACAGCAACAGGCGAGTGCAGTGCTCTTTCAAGAAATGCTCTTATTGAGGCTTCACTTCAGGGCAAGACAGCACTTTCAGAGTACCTTGCCAAAACAGTTTACCGTGAGGGTGCAGAAATTTATCTTTCTTCATCGGCAGAGTACGAGAAGTGGTGTGATAATAATATTATTGCCATTGCAAAGAAGTCTGCCTTTACGGCATTCGGCTTTGACCCTGTCTGTGCTTATTATTATGCAAAGCTCGCGGAAATCAAAAGTGTGCGCATAATTCTCGCAGGCATCAAGTCAGGCGCAGACAAAAGCGAAATCAAAGAAAGGGTGAGAGCTTTATATGTATAAAATCGCAGTTATAGGCGACAGAGAAAGCGTATACGGCTTTTCGTCCTTAGGAATAGAGATTTACTCTGCATATTCGGGTGAGGAGGCTGAAAGCCTTATAAACACACTTGCCAAAGAAAACTATGCAGTTATATACATTACTGAGGCTCTTGCAAAGGAAGCTTCAGATACTATTGAAAAATACTCGAGAGTTATTACTCCTGCAATTATTCTTATTCCCGGTGTCTCAGGCAACACGGGTGAGGGTATGAGCAGTGTGATGAAGTCCGTGGAAAGAGCGGTAGGCTCAGCTCTGTTGGATTAATTGAGTGTTTGTGAAGGATATGATTATATGAACGATGCAGTTATAACCAAAATCTCAGGCCCTCTTGTTGTGGCTTCGGGAATGAAAAATGCAAATATGTTTGATGTTGTGCGTGTAAGCGAGCAGAACCTTTTAGGTGAAATCATCGAAATGCACGAGGACAGAGCATCAATTCAGGTTTATGAAGAGACCTCGGGTCTTAAAACAGGCGAAAAGGTTGTGTCTACAGGTGCACCTCTGAGCGTTGAGCTTGGCCCCGGTCTTATCGGCAACATTTTTGACGGTATCCAGAGACCTCTTACGGAGATAATGAAAAGAGTGGGCAACAGCCTTACAAGAGGCATTGATGTGCCTGCCCTTGACAGAGAAAAACAGTGGGTCTTTGAGCCTTGTGTTGAAGAGGGTGAAAGAGTTTACGGCGGTGATGTTATCGGTTATGTTCAGGAAACCGATGTAGTGCGCCATAAGATTATGCTTGCCCCCGGTATCGGCGGTATCATAAAAGAAATCACAGGCGGTACCTGCACGGTTGAAGATGTTGTTGCAATAGTCCTTGATGAAAAAGGTACAGAGCACGGCGTGGGCATCACACAGAAGTGGCCCGTACGAGTGCCGAGACCTTATGCTAAAAAGCTCTCACCCGACAGTCCTCTTATCACAGGTCAGAGAGTTGTTGACTCGCTCTTCCCCATAGCTAAGGGCGGTGTTGCAGCTATTCCCGGCCCCTTCGGCAGCGGTAAAACAGTAACGCAGCATCAGCTTGCCAAATGGGCAGATGCAGATATTGTGGTTTATATCGGCTGCGGTGAGCGCGGTAACGAAATGACCGATGTATTAAATGAATTCCCCGAGCTTATCGACCCCCACACAGGCAAATCACTTATGGAAAGAACCGTGCTTATTGCCAACACCTCGGATATGCCCGTTGCGGCCCGTGAGGCTTCAATTTATACAGGTATCACCATTGCCGAATACTTCCGTGATATGGGCTACAATGTAGCTCTTATGGCTGACTCGACCTCCCGTTGGGCTGAAGCTCTTCGCGAAATGTCAGGCAGACTTCAGGAAATGCCCGGTGAAGAGGGTTATCCCGCATATCTCGGCAGCAGACTTGCTCAGTTTTACGAGAGAGCAGGCAGGGTAGTATCTATTGGCAAAAACGGCAGAGAGGGTACCTTAAGTGTTATCGGTGCAGTTTCACCTGCAGGCGGTGACATCTCCGAGCCTGTCAGCCAGGCAACACTTCGTATTGTAAAGGTTTTCTGGGGTCTTGATTCAGCTCTTGCATATAAGAGGCATTTCCCTGCAATCAACTGGCTTACAAGCTATTCACTTTACGCTAATTCTCTTGGCAAGTGGTTCAATGAGAATGTCAATGCCGAGTGGACTTCTCTTCGCGGTAAGATTATCGCTCTTCTTTCAGAGGAGGCACAGCTTGAAGAAATGGTAAAGCTTGTGGGTATGGATTCACTTTCACCCACCGACAGACTCAAGATGGAATCTGCCCGCTCAATCAGAGAAGACTTCCTTCATCAGCTGGCATTCCACGAGGTTGACACCTACACTTCATCAGATAAGCAGTATATGATGATGAAGCTTGTTACTGAATTTTATGAAAAGAGCCTTGCAGAAATTGAAAAGGGCAAGGATATAGAAGAAATTGTAAAGCTTCCCGTAAGAGAAAAAATCGGCAGATTCAAGTACACTGCCGAGGATAAAGCGAAGGAAGAATTTGATAAGATAATTGCTCAGCTTGAAGACGAGCTTAAGGAAAAAGGAGGTAGCAACTGATGCCAAAAGAATACAGAACCATCAGCGAAGTTGCAGGACCTCTTATGCTTGTCAAAGGCGTTGACGGCGTAGCCTATAATGAGCTGGGTGAAATTGAGCTTAAAAGCGGTGAGAGAAGAAGATGCAGAGTTCTCGAAATCGATGGCACAAATGTCCTTGTTCAGCTTTTTGAATCGGGTGCAGGCATCAATCTCGCTGAAAGTAAAATAAGATTTTTAGGCAAGCAGATGGAGCTTGCAGTGTCTGAAGATATGCTCGGCAGAGTCTTCGACGGTCTCGGCAGACCTATTGACGGTGGCCCGTCAATTATCCCCGAAAAGAGAGTTGATGTGGGCGGTGTGCCCATGAATCCTGCCGCAAGACGTTATCCTCAGGAGTTTATACAGACTGGTGTCAGCGCTATCGACGGTCTTAATACACTTGTAAGAGGTCAGAAGCTGCCTATCTTCTCAGCTTCAGGTCTTCCTCACGCCGAGCTTGCAGCACAGATTGCAAGGCAGGCAAAGGTTCGCGGTACCGATGAAGAATTTGCAGTAGTTTTTGCCGCAATGGGCATCACCTTTGAAGAGTCAGACTACTTCGTGCAGTCCTTCAGAGAAACAGGCGCAATCGACAGAACGGTTATGTTCTCAAACCTTGCTAACGACCCTGCTATCGAGCGTATCGCAACACCGAAAATGGCTCTCACAGCGGCAGAGTACCTTGCCTTTGACAAGGGTATGCACGTGCTTGTAATTTTAACTGATATCACAAACTACGCCGACGCACTGCGTGAGGTGTCAGCCGCAAGAAAAGAAGTGCCCGGCAGACGAGGCTATCCCGGTTATATGTATACTGACCTTGCTTCTATCTACGAAAGAGCAGGCCGTCAGGAGGGCAAAAAGGGCAGTATCACCCTTATTCCCATTCTCACAATGCCCGAAGATGATAAAACTCATCCCATTCCCGACCTTACAGGCTATATCACAGAGGGTCAGATTATTCTTTCACGTGAGCTTCACAGAAAAGGCGTTGTACCTCCCATCGATGTGCTTCCCTCACTTTCCCGTCTTAAGGATAAGGGTATAGGCGAGGGCAAGACAAGAGCCGACCATTCAGGTACAATGAATCAGCTTTTCTCAGCCTATGCAAGAGGTAAGGACTGTAAGGAGCTTATGGTTATTCTCGGTGAAGCAGCTCTTACAGACATCGATAAGCTTTATGCTAAGTTTGCTGATGAGTTTGAAAAGCAGTATGTTTCTCAGGGCTCAGAAACCGACAGAAGCATTGAAGAAACCCTCGATATCGGTTGGAAGCTTCTCTCCATACTCCCGAGAAGTGAGCTTCGCAGAATTTCAGACGAATTTTTAGATAAATATTACATTGAAGAAAAGTAGGTGAAAGCAAGTGGCGGTAATGAATGTAAATCCCACAAGAATGCAGCTTACGGATTTAAAAAAGAAGCTTGTTACCGCACGACGCGGTCATAAACTTCTCAAAGATAAACGCGACGAGCTTATGAGACAGTTCCTCGAGCTTGTCAGAGAAAATAAAGAGCTTCGCAAAACTGTTGAGGACGCAATCAAACGTGCTAATAAGCATATGGCTTTAGCCTGCGCCGATATGTCTGATGAAAGCCTCGATGTTGCTCTTATGATGCCGAGCCAGAAAATGAGTCTTGACCTCCAGGAAAAAAACATAATGAGCGTTATGGTGCCGAAATATGATATGAAGTTCAAGACAGCCGACAAGGGTGACATCTATTCCTACGGCTTCGGTTTTACAAGCGGTGACCTTGACGGTGCTATCAAAGATTTTGCAGATATAATGCCCTTGATGCTTCGTCTTGCAGAGACAGAAAAAACCTGTCAGCTTTTAGCTTCGGAGATAGAAAAAACACGCCGCAGAGTCAATGCTCTCGAGCACGTTATGATTCCCGACTATGAGGATACCATAAAATATATCACAATGAAGCTTGAAGAAGCTGAAAGAAGCAACATAACCCGACTTCTCAAAATCAAGGATATGATGCTTCAGCAGACATATAATTACGAAACTATTTAACTTTTCAGGGTGGCTCTGTGCCACCTTGATTTTTAGGTGAAAGCCAATGAACGAAAAAGAAATTTTAATTTCCCACGCCCTTGATAAAAAGCGTCAGAGTGCCGACAGCTCGATGATTACCCACACAAATTTTCTCTCTCTTGACGAGATAAGCATTGTCAAAACCACCGACAGAGAGTATAACGAATATGTTAATACTTATTACTATGGCGGATATGACGATAGTGAGAGGCAGATAGCCCTCTTTGTGCCGAAATTCTTTGAATTTGACAGTCTGAGTGAGTTTCTTCAAGACAATGAAGAAGATAACCCTCTTTGCATCGTACGCCTTAAAAAGGATAAATTTACCATTCTTAGCCACCGCGATTATCTGGGTGCGATTATGGGCCTGGGACTCAAGCGTGAAATGGTAGGCGACATAAAGGTCACCGAGAGCGGAGCTGATGTTTTCTGCCTTAAGACCTCAGCTGAATATATCTGTGAAAACCTTAAGAAGTCGGGCAGAGGCAGTGTGACAGGCGAAATTCTTTCCGCAGATGCTTTCAGCAGTACCGAGGATAAATATGAGATGTGCTTTACCACAGTTTCGTCTCTTCGTCTTGACGGTGTTGTGGCGGCATTCTTCAACCTTTCCCGCAGCAGTGCTGCCGAAACGGTAAACAAAGGTCTTGTATATGTCAACTCCTCTCAGTGCTTAAAGGGTGATTTCACGCTCAAAGAGGGAGATAAGCTCGTCCTTCGGGGCAAAGGTAA
>JAGBSR010000195.1 GCA_017631745.1 Clostridia bacterium
CCAGCCTGCAACAAACCGCAACCTATATAAAACCCCTCCGTTATCAAAACGGAGGGGTTGATGTCTTATTTAGTATGAAGTCTGATAACTGTTGCACTGTATTGAGGGATGGTGTAATTGAACTTATCGCTGAAACCGTTTACAGTGAACTCTTCCATAATACAATCCTCTTTTGCACCGAGGATGTTGTCGTTGTTAAGTGAGTTACCTGCCACCTGAGCTACATAAGCCTCATCTTTAACTTGAGTGCCGTTAAGGTCAATTGCAACAACTCTGTCACTTTCAGTTCTGTTTACAAGCTTAATGATGATGTTGCCGGTTTCTTCATCGGTTGAAACAACCTGATAGCATTCTGCATCGGTGTTTTCATTAGGATTATAATCAAACTGTAATTCGCCGTCGATGTAGCCCTTGATATTATAATCTGTGACTACAATTTTTATTTCGTATGTTCTGCCTGTTTCTACAGTAAAGCTTGTTGCAGTTTCGGGAAGAGCTTCGGATTTGATGCCGTTTTCAACTCTCTGAAGAGCTGTTTTGGTATTTCCCCAACCGCCGATGTTCCAGAAGAACATATTGTTTTCGTCTTCATAGAGGAAGGGAATAAGGAAGCCTTCGCCGCCATCTGTTTTAGTTGCCTTGAATGAATAAGTGTAATCTGACCATTCATCGTCACCGAAAACAGCAATAGCACCAAGAGGATTATAAGCGTGCCAGTCGTTGTTTTGCTGAAGCTTGCCGCCTTTTATTTTCCAATCGCCCTCTGTGATTTGCTGCCAATTCCACCAAAGGTTAGTGGGCAGGGAGAATTTATCCTGACGAAGAATTTTGCCGTTTTTGTTGTTCGTAACCTTTACATCATCAAACTCTGCCTTTGTCCACCAGGTACCGAGACCCACCTTACCCTTGAGAGGCTCAGCTTCGATTTCAGCGCCTGAGAACGCGGTATCTACAAGAGTGTCACCGCCGTTGTTTGAGAAGAGCTTTTGCATATAGTAGTTAATGGAGCCTGTTGAAAGGTGATTGTTGAACCAGATGAGGTCAGGTGCCCAGTGAGTAGCGGTAAGGTTGCCGAAAAGAGGTGCATAAGCTGCCATAACAACGATGTCACCGTTTCTCTCGAGACCTGTCATATAAGCCGCTTCAGCGAGGGCTGCTTCGAGTCTGTTTGAGCGGGCTGCATATTCGCCTACAAAAACCTTGATGCCACCGCCGTAGTGGGTATCTGTCATACCTTCAACATCGCGTGAGTAGTTTTCTTCATTATAGTGGTCGGTGTTTTTAAAGAACCAGTCGGGTTCGTTGTAGTAGTGGTGGTCGGTTGCACCGGCAAATTCGTCGGCAGTTATGCCGTTTTCGGTTATGTAATTTTTGGCATATTCGTATGATGGGAAATATTGCTGACCGCTTGTTGCATCGTCGACGCCTGAGGAATAAATAAGCTCAAGATCCTTGTATAATTCGGGGTTGTTTTTCTTGGCTTCGTTAAAGCTTTCAAGGAAGATTTCATATCTGTCAAAATAAACCTGACCTTCCTGTTCGTTGCCTATGCAGATATATTTAAGCTCAAAGGGCTCTTCGTGACCGAGCGAAATTCTTACTTTACCCCAGGTCGTGCTTTCGTCGCCTCTGCAGAATTCTACAAGGTCGTGCATATCCTGAACATACTGCTTGAATTCATCAGAATTTATATCTACTCCGCCTTTTCCTCTCATCTGACAGTTGATACCGCAGTTGATAACGGGCACACCGATAGCACCGATATCTTCAGCAAGCTGGAAGTATTCAAAGAAGCCGAGACCGTAGCTCATATAGCTTGGTTGAGGATCTTCTGTAGCTTCGGGATTAGTCCAAAGGTTGACAGCATATTTTCTTGCCGCTACATCTCCGTATTTACCGTTGAAAAGCAACGGTAAACCATCTCTGCCCGTGCCGACAGAGTCTTTCCAGTTGTAGGCGCTTTCATCGTCCCAACCCTCGATTATGCAACCGCCGGGGAAACGGAGAAATGCAGGGGAGAGGTCTGCAAGCTTTTCTGCAAGGTCTATTCTCATACCGTGGCCCTTATATGTTTCGGGGAAGAGAGAAATCATATCAACTGCAATACAGCCTTTGTCGATGAGCACTTCGAGATAAACATCGTTGGTATCTGTGACTGAAGATGTAATAACAGCTTCATATTTGGCCCAATCAGCGGTGATTGCATCGATAACAGTTTCACCTGCGACCTTGCCGTCGGAAATGAGTCTGACAGTGATTTTGCCGTTGTAGCCGTCAATAGCCTTGGCATAGATTGAAAAGTCGTATTCTGCACCCTTTGTTATCGCCATACCGTCAAGGAAGCCTCTGTTAGCGATACCTGCAAGTGAGTCTGATGTGTTTGCGATAACAAGATAAGTGGGATTGTTTTCATTGAGGGAATTTTCAGTTTCTACAGAAAGAGCACTGCTTCCTACTCTGCTGTAGCCGTGAAGATTATTATCTGCTGCGATTTTGTTATATTCAAAAGAGCGGTTTATAACCATTTCCGCATAGAGACCGCCGTCGGCAGCAAAGTTGATATCTTCGAAGAAAATGCCGTAGAGTAAATCACTGATATCGTGAATTTTTTCTGTGGGGTCAATGTTCAATATATAATCTGCCACTGTGTCAGCGCTGTCATAGGTTGTAACAGTGTTTTCCTCAGGGCGAGATGTTATTTTGTCGGCAGCGTCCCCAGAGCCGAAAATTGAAAGTGAAGCAAGGACAGACATTATAATTGCCATTGCTTTTTTGAAAAAAGAGTGAAGTTTCTGTTGCATAATATCCTCCCGTTATGAAAGTGCATTTATTGTGATTTCGGCAATCTGAGGTGCAAAAGATTCCATATTATGGAATTTATAATTGCCACTGTTTGTCAGAGTAATCAGATTGTCACCCTTTGTGAGACTTAAGTTGAATGTCATAGTCTTATAGGTATATTGACTGCAGGTGTTTCGTGTGAAAACATCCTGGCTTTCACCGTCGACAGTAACAGTCATATATCTTTCGATGAGGTCAACGTTATAGTCGTGGTAACCGCCCTCGGAGTTGTTCGCATAAAGAACAGTCACTCTGTAGTCGCCGTCCTCGGGCACATTCACTGTGAAAGTACCTTTACCGCCGAGGTTTGAAATACCGTCAATATAGGTCACACCGTATTTATCGGTGAGAAGCTGAGCTTTACCACTGAGAGTGATATCCTCAGCCTTGATGGTTTTTGAAAAGGCTTTGGCAGTTACTGCAAAGAGTCTGAATTCACCGCCAAAGGTGATTTCATTTACACCGCGTCTGAGATATACTATATCTAAGTTTTCCACACTGCCGAGTGCACCGTCTATGCTTATTTCACCTGAATGATTGCTGAGTAATGAATAATATCCGTCACGGGGTGCAACTGCATAATATCTGTTATCTGAGTCCTTAAGAACGGGAATTTCAATGGGTGCTTCATAGGGTGAAACGAGCATACTGTCAAGAACATAAGTACCCTCGCAGTTATAAAACTCGATAGTGTGAATGCCCGTTGATAGAGTTTTTCTGATAGTTTTGCTTGTTGTATATTCGCTCTTGACTGTGTTTTCA
>JAGBSR010000196.1 GCA_017631745.1 Clostridia bacterium
CTTTATCGCCTTCTCATAAGAAGATCCTGCCGCCTCAAGAACGGCACCAAGATTCTTCATAACCTGCTCTGTCTGCTCTATGATGCCAACCGCTTCAACGGTTGAAGTCTCGGGGTTGATTGCGATCTGTCCGGAGGTGTAAACAATTCCGTTGTGCACGACCGCCTGAGAGTAAGGGCCTATTGCAGCAGGTGCTTTTTCTGTGTGGATTTTTTTCATTTTATTTCTCCTTTTTCTTTTGTCTGTATAACTCGGTGTCAATCACCTTTGCCAAGGTTTCAATATCTATATTTCCACCCGAAAGCAAGCAAACCGACCTCTTGCCTAAAAGATCAATTTTGCCAAACATTGCAGCTGCAACGGATGCTGCGCCTGCCCCCTCAGCCACCAGCTTATGCTGTTCCATAAGTGCAAAAATTGCCGCAGCGATTTCATCATCATTCACTGTTACTATTTCGTCAACGTAACGCGAGCATATATCATAGCACAGACTGCCCGGTTTTTTCACCGCAATTCCATCAGCAATAGTGGAAACAGAGGTAAGCTCCTCCACTTTATTCAGCCTTATTGAATTGTACAATGAAGGTGCGCCTGATGCCTGAACACCGTATATTTTAACGTGTGGGTTTATCGCCTTCATCGTATATGCAATACCGGATATAAGCCCACCCCCACCTATTGGAACTATAACAGCATCAAGGTCAGGGAGCTGATTTTCTATTTCAAGCGCGATAGTTCCCTGTCCTGCTATAACGTCTTCGTCGTCGAATGGATGAATAAAGGTATACCCCTTTTCGTTGCGCAGAGATATTGCTTTTTCGTAAGCATCGTCATATACACCGTCAACAAGACATATTTGTGCACCATAACTACTCGTGGCATTGATCTTTGACATAGGAGCTGTACTCGGCAGGCAGATAACCGCCTTGATGCCGTTTTTCTTGGCTGCTAGAGCAATCCCCTGCGCGTGATTTCCCGCTGAACATGCAACAATGCCTCGTTGTTTTTCTTCGTCGGACAAACGTGACATCTTATAATATGCACCTCTGATTTTAAAAGATCCTGTCATCTGCAGATTTTCAGTTTTTAAGTAAATATCCGCGCCCAAAACAAGCCTCGGCGCATGAACGATATCGGTCTTGCGAGCAATTCCTCGCAATATATTGCCTGCACGATATACATTATCAAGTGTGAGCATCAGAGTTTCCTTATAACAATGTTTTTAACATTATTATATTCGAATAATAAAATGATAGCACATATATTAAACATAGTCAAGATATTTTATTTTTCTCGAGCAAAAGGCTTGACAAAAATAGGTGGGTTTGATATAATGTTAGGGCGATTGATCGGGATGTAGCAAAGTTGTGAGCAAGGTATAAAACAGTTGATAACTGTTTTTACCGAAGCGATGTCCCACGTTGCGAAGAAAGCGAGCCGAGTGTATCGAGGCAGAGCTTTTTGACACAAAAGTGGACGGTGAGCGCGCGTAGCGTGCTACCTACTTCTATGATAGCAAATTCAATATTAACTTCGGGATGTAGCGCAGTTGGTAGCGCGCTTGCTTTGGGAGCAAGATGTCGCAGGTTCGAATCCTGTCATTCCGACCAAAAAAGAGAAAATAGCCCTTGTGGTTGTTTTCTCTTTTTTGCTTGGTTTGTCGATTCGAAACAGTTTCGCGTAGCGAATGCAGGTTCGCATACCGAAGGTATCACAAAGCGACAGCGGAGTTATCCTGTCATTCCGACCATCAAGAGAGGTTTATCACTTAGTGTCAAACCTCTCTTTTTGTTTTGACCAAAAAATGTTAACGTCTATCCTTCTGTTTTTGCGGTATTACTCTTGAATATAACAATTTGATATGATATAATTATATCAAAATCAATGTGCAAAAGGAGTTTTTATCATGGCTTTGCATGTAATCGACGAGGCTAACCGTTGCCTACAATGTAAAAATCCCCAATGTATAAAGGGCTGTCCCATAAGCACTCCCATACCTGAAATTATAAAGCTTCTTAAGGATAATAAGCTTGATGCAGCCGGCAAGCTGCTTTTTGAAATCAATCCGCTTACTACCGTTTGCAGTCTGATATGCAACCACGAAAAGCAATGCGAGGGACACTGCGTTCTTGGCAAAAAGGGGGTTGCAGTTCAATTTTCTACAATAGAGCAATATATATATCGTGCATATGCTCCAAAAATGGTTAAGGGACCAAAGCCCTGGAACGGTATGAGAGCGGCTATAGTTGGCTCTGGCCCCGCCGGTATTACCATCGCTATTATTCTGGCAAGATACGGCTATCAGGTGACGATATTCGAAAGCAACAATGAAATTGGTGGAGTTCTTAGATATGGAATTCCTGATTTCCGTCTGCCCAAAACCATTCTTGATGATATTCAGTACCGTCATATTGAAATGAAAGGAATCAAGGTCAGACCCAATACCAATATTGGTGGCTCGATTGGCATCGATGATCTTTTCAGAGATGGATATAAGGCTATTTTCATCGGAACGGGTGTATGGAAGCCCAATGCCCTGCACATCAAGGGGGAGACTCTTGGCCACGTGCATTTCGGAATAAACTACCTTAACAGTCCGGATTCCTTTAAGCTTGGACAGAGAGTTATCGTTATTGGTGCAAGTAATGCGGCAATGGACGTTGCAAGAACCGCACTTAGACACGAGGTGGAATATCTGACCTGCTTCTCTATCACAAAAGAGGTAGCGGCAAGTCAATACGAATATAACTATGCAAAGCTCGAGGGCGTGCAGTTTGAATACAATAAACGCCCCGTCGAGATTGTTGACGAGGGAGTCATTTTCCGTGACGTAATCGAAAATGAGGACGGCAGCTTTACAGACATTGAAGGCTCGGATTGTCTTTATGAGGCTGACAGTGTAATTATCTCTATAAGTCAAGGCCCCCAGAATAACATAGCTACTTCAACAGACGGACTTGCAACCAATA